>NZ_JBFBBD010000045.1:0-57949 GCF_040689515.1 Streptomyces sp. NPDC051173 | reverse complement strand
ACCTGCGGGCCGCAGGCACTGCGGACTACGGTCCGCACATCCAGCCCGTCCGGCGATTGAGGACGCGCCCGCTGGGGGCACCTCCCAGGGGAAGGGGCGGGGCGGGAATCCGCCCCGCCCCTTCCCGCTGCCTCAGCTCACGTTCAGCGCCGTGTCGTCGATGACGAAGTCGGTCGCCAGGGAGGAGTCCTCGGTGCCGGTGAAGGTCAGCGTCACCGTCTTCCCCGCGTACGACGACAGGTCGTAGGTCTTCTGCGCGTAGCCGCTGTTGCTGTCGGCGTTGGACCAGGCGGCCAGCTGGGTGGTGCCCGCCTTGAGGGTCAGGGTGTCGTAGGCCGTGCTCCCCGTCTCCTTCGTGTCGACGTGCAGCCAGAAGCTCAGCGTCGCGTGGCAGCCCGCCGGGACGCTCACGGTCTGCGCGAGCGTGTCGGTGTGGGCGCTGCCGTAGCCGTCGAGCCACGCCTTCCAGGAACCGGAGTGCGCGGGCTGGGAGGCACTGTTGTCGATCACGCCCGAGGTCGCGGTCCAGGGCGCGGCCGTGCCGCTCTCGAAGCCCGCGTTGCCCAGCAGCTGGGCCGCCGTGCAGCTGCCGCCGGCCGCGTTGACGGTCCAGGTGAAGGAGGCGCTGCCGGTGGCCTTGGTGGAGTCCTGGGCGGTCACGGTGACGTGCGACGTGCCGGCGGTGGTCGGCGTGCCGCTGATGAGGCCGGTGGCCGTGTTGACGGACAGCCCCGCGGGCAGCCCGGTGGCGCTGTAGGTGAGCGACTGGGCGGTGTCGGAGTCGGTGGCCTTGACCGGCAGGGAGACGGCCGTGCCGACCGTGCCGCTCTGGTCGCCGGGGCTGCTCACCGAGACGCTGTTGCCGCCGGTGGAGCCGGAGGTGAAGGCGCCGGTGCCGTTGGGGGTGCCGAGCCCGGTCGGTCCGTCGTAGCCGGTGCCCGCGGTGCACAGGTAGGACGGGTTGCAGGTGCCGTTGGCGCCGCTGGTGACGTCGTTGAGCGCGGACGGGTGCGCGTAGGGGTACGAGGCCGGGTAACTGCCCGCGGCGGGCGTGCCCGCGAGGGCGTAGACCGCGGCGATGATGGGCGAGGAGGCGCTGGTGCCGCCGTAGACGTTCCAGCCGCCCGCCTGGTACGTGTCGTAGACCGCGAGCCCCGTGGCGGGGTCGGCGACGGCGGAGACGTCCGCGACGGTCCGCTGCGCGCAGCCGCTGTCGTGCTGCCAGGTGGGCTTGGCGTCGTAGGCGGAGCAGCCGGATCCGGCGCCCTGGCCGCCCGCGCTCGAGCCCCACACCGATTCGGTCCAGCCGCGCGCGTTGCCCGCGCGGCTGAGCGAAGTGCCGCCCACGGACGTCACGAAGCGTGAGGCCGCCGGGTACTCGACGCCGAAGCCGCTGTCGCCTGAGCTGACGGTGATCGCGACGCCGGGGTGGTCGAAGTAGGAGGAGTCGGACGTCGGGTCGGTCGCGTCCTCGCTGCCGCCGTAGCTGTTGGAGACGTATTTGGCGCCCATGGTCACGGCGCGGTTCACCGCGGCGCCGAGGTCGTCCATGTTCGCGCTGTTCGCCTCGACCAGCAGGATGTGGCACTGCGGGCAGACGGCGCTGACCATGTCGACGTCGAGCGAGATCTCGCCCGCCCAGCCGGAGTCGGCCGTGGGGTAGGAGGTGCCGCCGTTCTGGTCGGCCTTCTGGAAGCAGCCGTTGGCCGTGGTGCAGGCGGGCAGCCCGTACTGCGAGCGGTAGGCGGCCAGGTCCGATTCCGCGTTGGGGTCGTCGTAGGCGTCGACGACGGCCACGGTGGCGCCGGAGCCGGCCCCGGCCGGCAGGGCGTACGCGCTGCCGAGGTCGGCCGGGCCGTAGCCGGAGGGCATGATGCCCGCCGAGATGCCCTGGTGCTGCTGGATGTCCGTACGCGCCAGGGCGAGGCAGGACATCCTGCCGGGCGCGGTGGCCTGGGAGCAGAGCCGCTTGGTGTGGGCGGCGGTGGTGGTGGCGGTGGGGGTGTGCGGGGCCGCGGTGGCGGCGGGGGAGGCGGCTATCAGGCCGCCGGTGACGAGCGCCGCGAGCGAGAGCAGCGCGGTGGTGGCACGGCCCGCCGGCCGTCTGGAGCGGAAGGATCTCTTCGTCTGCCGTCTCTTGGCTTGCACGGAACAGCCCTCCATGGGGGGTCGGATGTCACCCGTGAACGGAAGAGGCCGAGGGAGCGCCGGCAGGGTCGCCGGACACAGGGAAATGTCGCGCGCATGACAAATCCCTCTCGGAAAAGTGCCACCCCGGTGGGTGGTGGCATGCATCGAACGTAGCGACGACCCTTCCCAAGGGACAACCGAGCGGACAGCAAAGGCTTGCTATCGGCGGTATCCCCGAGCACCCCTGCGACGCCGGGCGGCCAGAGGTGCCGAAAGAGGATCCCACCCGGCATTCGGCGCGGTTCATGACCTTGCTACGCCGATCGCGTGACATACCTCGCACCACCCGTTCACCGGCATCGCGGGCGGAACATTAGACTCGACAGACCGGCAAGCTCGACAGGCTCGTACAGCTCGATGAAGGAGGCACGGGTGGCGCTGCTGACCCGCATCAGGGGACCGCGCGATCTGGACCGGCTGAGTCCGGAGCAGCTCGACCGGCTGGCCGCGGAGATCCGCTCCTTCCTCGTCGACGCCGTGGCCAAGACCGGCGGCCACCTCGGCCCCAACCTCGGCGTCGTCGAGCTCACCATCGCCCTGCACCGCGTCTTCGAGTCGCCGAAGGACAAGGTCCTCTTCGACACCGGCCACCAGAGCTATGTGCACAAGCTGCTCACCGGCCGCCAGGACTTCTCGAAGCTGCGCGCCAAGGACGGCCTGTCCGGCTATCCCTCGCGCGCCGAGTCCGAGCACGACGTCATCGAGAACAGCCACGCCTCCACCGTGCTCGGCTGGGCCGACGGCCTCGCCAAGGCCAACCAGGTCCGCGGCGCCGGTGACCACGTCGTCGCCGTCATCGGTGACGGCGCGCTGACCGGCGGCATGGCCTGGGAGGCGCTCAACAACATCGCGGTCGCCAAGGACCGCCCGCTGGTGATCGTCGTCAACGACAACGAGCGGTCCTACGCCCCGACCATCGGCGGCCTCGCCAACCACCTGGCCACGCTCCGCACCACCGACGGCTACGAGCGCTTCCTGGCCCGCGGCAAGGACCTGCTGGAGCGCACCCCCGTCCTCGGCAGGCCGCTCTACGAGACGCTGCACGGCGCCAAGAAGGGCCTCAAGGACTTCATCGCCCCGCAGGGCATGTTCGAGGACCTGGGCCTGAAGTACATCGGCCCGATCGACGGCCACGACATCGAGGCCCTCGAATCCGCCCTCCAGCGCGCCAAGCGCTTCGGCGGGCCCGTCATCGTGCACTGCCTCACCCAGAAGGGCCGCGGCTACAAGCCCGCCGAGCAGCACGAGGGCGACCGCTTCCACGGCATCGGCGTCATCCACCCCGACACCGGCCTGCCGGTCTCCTCCGGCGGCGCCGACTGGACCTCCGTCTTCGGCGACGAGATGGTCGAGCTCGGCCGCGAGCGGGAGGACATCGTCGCGATCACCGCGGCCATGCTCCAGCCCGTGGGCCTGGAGAAGTTCGCCAAGGCGTTCCCCGACCGCGTCTACGACGTCGGGATCGCGGAGCAGCACGCGGCGACGTCGGCGGCCGGTCTGGCGACGGGCGGTCTGCACCCGGTCTTCGCGGTGTACGCCACCTTCCTCAACCGGGCCTTCGACCAGGTGCTGATGGACGTGGCGCTGCACAAGTGCGGTGTCACCTTCGTCCTGGACCGCGCGGGCGTCACCGGCACCGACGGTGCCTCCCACAACGGCATGTGGGACATGTCGATCCTCCAGGTCGTGCCGACCCTGCGGATCGCCGCCCCGCGCGACGCCGACCAGGTCCGCGCGCAGCTGCGCGAGGCCGTCGAGGTCAAGGACGCGCCGACCGTCGTGCGCTACTCCAAGGGCGCGGTCGGCCCGGCCGTCGAGGCCGTCGGCCGGATCGGCGGCATGGACGTCCTGCGCGAGCCCGCCGCCGGCACCGTCCCCCATAGCCTGAACGGCATGGGAGGTACCCCCACGCCGGACGTCCTCATCGTCTCCGTGGGCGCCCTCGCCCCCATGTGCCTGGAGATCGCCGCCCTGCTCGACCAGCAGGGCATCTCCTCGACCGTCGTCGACCCGCGCTGGGTCAAGCCGGTCGACGAGGCCCTGCCGCCGCTCGCCGCGCGGCACCGCGTCGTGGTCACCGTCGAGGACAACAGCCGTGCGGGCGGCGTCGGTTCGGCCGTCGCCCAGGCGCTGCGCGACGCGGACGTCGACCTTCCGCTGCGCGACTTCGGCATCCCGCCGCGCTTCCTCGACCACGCCTCCCGCAAGGAGGTCATGGCGGAGATCGGGCTGACCGCGCCGGACATCGCCCGCCAGGTGACGGGTCTGGTCTCCAAGCTCGACGGCCGCTACGAGGAGGCGGAGCCGGCCGCCGAGGTGGCCCGGGACTAGCTGTTCCCCTCGCTGTCTCCCCTCTCTGATACCGGCCGGGCTCGATCCTCGAGCCCGGCCGGCGCGCGTCTGCCACCTATCCGGGTGGAAGCGTGACCCGTCCGCATACTGCGGGATGCGTCCCATCGGGTGAATCCTGGGAGTGGTGGCCGGGCCCCACCCCATGTGGGACCGAACATCGCGGACACTCGCTCAGTTCACGGATGAGCGACGGGTCGAGCAGGAGGTGGGCCGATGAGTACGGAACAACCCCTCAAAAACAGCCCCGGAAGGCGCGGCGTCTTCCGGACCAAGTCGGTGGAGCAGTCCATCCGGGACACCGAGGAGCCCGAGCACGCGCTCCGCAAGTCCCTCACCGCCCTCGACCTCACCGTCTTCGGCGTCGGTGTCGTCATCGGCACCGGCATCTTCGTGCTCACCGGCAAGGTGGCCAAGGAGAACGCGGGCCCCTCGGTGGCCCTCGCCTTCGTCCTCGCCGGCGTCGTGTGCGGGCTCGCGGCGCTGTGCTACGCCGAGTTCGCCTCCACCGTGCCGGTCGCCGGCTCCGCGTACACCTTCTCGTACGCCTCCCTCGGCGAGCTGCCCGCCTGGATCATCGGCTGGGACCTCGTCCTGGAGCTGGCCCTGGGCTGCGCGGTCGTCGCCGTCGGCTGGTCCGGGTACATCCGCTCGCTGCTGGACAACGCGGGCTGGCACCTGCCGACGGGCCTCCAGGGCACCCACGGGGGCCACTTCGGCTTCGACATCCTCGCCTGCGCGCTCGTCCTCGTGCTCACCGTGATCCTCGTCCTCGGGATGAAGCTGTCCTCCCGGGTGACGACCGTCGTCGTCGCCGTCAAGGTCACCGTCGTCCTGATCGTGATCATCGTCGGGGCGTTCTTCGTCTCGGGCGCCAACTACCACCCGTTCATCCCCGCGTCCGTCCCCACCAAGGCCGGGGGCGACATCAAGGCCCCGCTGGTGCAGCTGATGTTCGGCTTCTCGCCGTCGAACTTCGGCCTCATGGGCATCTTCTCCGCCGCCGCCGTCGTCTTCTTCGCGTTCATCGGCTTCGACATCGTCGCCACCGCCGCCGAGGAGACCCGCAACCCGCAGCGCGACGTGCCCCGCGGCATCCTCGGCTCGCTCGCCATCTGCACGGTGCTCTACGTGGCCGTCTCCGTCGTCGTCACCGGCATGCAGCGCTACAGCGAGCTCTCCACCGACGCCCCCCTCGCCGACGCCTTCAAGGCCACCGGCCATCCCTTCTGGGCCGGGCTGATCAGCTTCGGCGCGGCCGTCGGCCTCACCACCGTCTGCATGATCCTGCTGCTCGGCCAGAGCCGGGTCTTCTTCGCGATGAGCCGGGACGGGCTGCTGCCGAGGATCTTCTCCCGCGTCCACCCCCGCTTCGGCACGCCCTACCGTTCCACGGTCCTGCTCGGCGTCGTCGTCGCCGTGCTCGCCGGCTTCACCTCCATCGACGTCCTCGCCGAACTCGTCAACATCGGTACGCTCTTCGCCTTCGTCGTCGTCGCCCTCGGCGTCATCCTGCTCCGCCGCAGCCGCCCCGACCTGCACCGGGCCTTCCGCACCCCGCTCGTCCCCCTGGTGCCGGTGCTGTCCGTCCTGGCCTCGCTGTGGCTCATGCTCAACCTGACGGCCGAGACCTGGCTGCGGTTCGCGGCCTGGATGGCGCTGGGCTTCGTCATCTACTTCGTCTACGGCCGCCGCCACAGCCGCGTGCCCTGAGCACCCCGGGCCGTGCGGGCGCGACCACGCACCCGCACGGCCCGCGGACGTCCTCAAGAGCCGGATGGTCTGAATCGCGCACCCACATCAGCCGATTCAAGCCTGTTGGGGGCACCTCCCAGCGGTAGCTGGGGGAGCTTGAGGACCTTGAGGACACCGCCGCGCAGCGGTGGTGCGCACGGCACCACCCGCAGACGACCGACCACACGATCCACCGGACAGGCCCTAGGTTGACCCGCATGCCCGTCGCCCAGCGCGCGGCCGCCCCGGCCGCCGCCCCCGCACCGCACGTCCGGGACCCGCACGGGCCCGCGGCCCCGCCGGGGAACCGCGATGCCTTCTGGCCGCGCCTGCTGCCCGTCCTCGCGGCCCTCGCCGTCGTCACCCGCCTGCCGTCCTTCCTGCGCCCCCTGTGGAACCCCGACGAGGGCTTCCTCGCCACCGAGGCCCGCATGCTCGCCCACGGCGCCGTCCTCTACGGCACCGTCGTCGACCGCAAGCCACCCGTGCTGCCCTGGCTCTACGAACTGTGCTTCGCGCTCTTCGGCGACCGCTCCCTGCTGCCCCTCAAGGCCCTCGCGGTCCTCGCCCAGCTCCTCACCGCCGTCCTGCTCGCCTCGCTCGCCCGCCGCCGCTGGGGCGAACGCGCCGGGCGTGCGGCCGGCGCGCTCTATCTCCTGGCGTCCATCGCCCTCGCCCCCGAGGACACCCAGGCCGCGGCCTTCGAGGTGTTCATGGTGCCGTGGACCGTCGCCGCCATGTGGTGTGCGGATCGCCGCCGTTGGGGCGCCGCGGGGCTCGCCGTCGCCGCCGCCATGCTGACCAAGCAGACCGGCGGAGCGGTCCTCGCCCCCGTCCTCCTCCTGCTGTGGACCGGGCGCCACCGGGCCGTGGGCGCCACCGCCCTGGCCCTCGGCGTGCTCCTGCCCACCGCCGCCGTCGCCTGTGCCACCGGCCCCGCCCGGCTGCTGTTCTGGTCCGTGACCGGTTCCGGGACGTACGCCTCGGCGGCCGGTGCCGTCGCGCTAGCCGCGGGTCAGGCGGTGTCCAACGCCGGCACCCTCGCCGTGGGCTGCGCCGGACTGCTGTTGCCGGTCGGCCGCCGGCTGCTGGACCGCTGCCGCGCCGCGCCGCCCGAGCTGTGGCTGTGGCTCGCCGCCTCGGCCGTGGCCGTCGCCACCGGCTTCCACTTCTTTGGCCACTACTACCTCCAGCTGATCCCGCCGCTCACCCTGCTGGGCACCTCGGCGCTGGCCGCCCTCGACGGGCGGCTGCTGGGCACCTCGCTCGCGCTCTCCGCCCTCTCCTGCGCGTTCTTCCTGGGCTGGGGGCTCGCCGACCAGCCGCCCGACCTGCCGCACACCCTGAAGGTGGTTCGCGCCGTCCGCGAGCGCACCGCGCCCACCGCCCGCGTGCTGTGCTGGGGCATGCACCCCGAGACGTACTGGCTCGCCGACCGCCCGCCCGCCGGACGCTTCCTGACCGCCGGGCTGCTCACCAACTACAGCGGCGGGCGCGGCCCTTCACACGTCGGCGAGGCGTACGGCGTGCCGGGCTCCTGGCCCGTCTTCCGGCGCGAACTGACCCGCCGCCCGCCCGCACTCATCGTCGACGACTCACGCGGCAAGCCGTACGGCCCGGCCCGGCTGCCGTCGCTGCGGGCGGTCCTGGACCGGGGGTACGAGAGGGTGGGCACGGCCGACGGCGCGGTCCTCTACGCCCCGGCGGGTGCGGTCACGGACGTCCCGGCCGCGAGGGGAACACCGCGCGGGGCCCGGTGACCTCGGCGCCGAGCGCCTTGACGCGCTCGCGCAGCTCGCGGTCCGCGGTGACGACCACGCAGCGCCGCCCCGGGGCCCGCTCCGCCACCACCCGCACGATCCGGTCGTCGCCGCTGCCGTCCGCCTGCTCCACCCGCACCCCGGGCACCGGCTCGACGCCGCGTGCCGCGCCCTCCACCACCAGTACGATCTCCGGCGGGGGCGTGAGCGGTGGCTCGACGGCTCCCGGCGGCAGGGCCGCGCCGTCGCCCTCCGCCGAGTACGCGACGAGCCTGTCCCGCAGCCGCCGGGCCGCGCCACGGCGGTCGCGCCACCAGCCGTCGGGCACCGAGCCGACGACATTCGCGCCGTCCACGACGAGGAGAGCAGTCATGCGACCAGCCTCCCACGTCAATTCCTGGCGGAATTCGGTGACGCCCGCGATGTTATTGTCGAGGGTCGACAAAAGGGGTCCGCGCGGTGCGCAATTGCGCCCGGGCGCGGAAATGACCCGAGTGCGAGAAAGGCTGGCAGCGAGACATGGCAGTGCGTACCGCCACCCCGGTAACCGGCTGGCTACTGCGAGGCAGTGACGGCCGTCTCACCGCCTACGCCCCGGCCGAGGGCGGTGTCGCGCGCTGGACCGAGACCCGGCCCGGCGGCCCCGAGTGGACCGGCCCGGAGCTCCTGCCCGCGCCCGGCCTGGATCCGCACCTGTCCATAGCGCGCAGCGCGCAGGGCTATGTGTATCTGGTCGGCGTCCGCCGCCGTAACGTCCCGAGCGACGCCGGCGACTGGACCGCGACCGAGGTGGTCTATGCCACACAGCTCCAGTCGGGCCGCCCGGTCACGAACTGGCGGTCGATCGGCACGCCCCACGGCCAGGAGTGGGACCGCGCGGCGCAGGTCGGCGCCCCGACGGCCGTCGTGGACTCCGTCGGCCTGCACGTCTTCGTGCGCAACGCCGGCGGCGGCGTGTGCGGCCGCCAGATGGACGCGCGCGGCATCTGGGGCCCCTGGACCGACCTGAAGGGCAGTCACGTCCTCGACGGGATGACCGCGACCGCGACCTCCGCCGGCCGCGTCGAACTCCTCGCCCCGGCGGCCGAGTTCGTGCTGCGCTGGCAGCAGGACGAGCCCGGCGGCGAGCTCCAGCGCGTCCGCAACACCCCCGCGAAGCCGGCGCCCGCGACCGCCACGGCCGTCGCGACCGGCGACGACCGGGTCACCCACTTCTGGCGCGAGGCCGCGGACTCCGCGCTCCACACGGTGCTGCCCGCGGCCGACGGGACTGACGGGGCCGACGACGAGCCGGTCAGCGCGTCCCTGGGCGCCGTCGGCACCGGCCCCGCCGCCGCGCTCCGCACGGTCCTCGACGGCCACGACTGCACGGTGCTCGCGCAGCGCGCGGTGTCCGGTCTGCCGGCTGTCGCCGTCTTCCCCAGCGGGGACGAGACGGTCGGCGGGCAGTGGTCGGAGACGGGCGAGGACTTCGCGGGGGCGCCGGCGCTGGCGCTGGACGCGGCCGGCCGGGTGACTCTCGCGGTGCTCGGTGCGGACGGTCATCTGCGGGTGGCCCGGCAGCGCGTGTCCGAGCCGGGGCTCGCGCTGGGGGATTGGGTGCGGGTTTAGTTCCTCCGTGGGTGCGGGTCCTCCGCGCCCACGAGGGGCTTTGTTTCCCGGCCCCGCCCAGCCTGGCCCCGCTCCAGCGGGTCGCACAGTCCGATGCCGTCAACACGCGAGCAGCCCCACCGAAAGAGCTTCGGTGGGGCTGCTGCGTTCTTCGAGGGGCGGTCGTCGCCGGATCGCGGGGGCTTACCGCGAGTCCGCTGCCTCTCTCTCGGCGAACTCCTTGAACCGGAGAACGGCGTCCTCCAGGGAAAACGGGTCGCAGGACGAATGGTATTTCTCGCCATCGGACCACGACCAAATCCATCGGCCATCCGGGGATTCGTGCTTCGACTTTCGAAGCTCGCGCCCTTCGATGGTGGTTCCGATCAGGTCAATCTCGATGATCCATCCCGGATTGTCCAGAGTCGCGATCCGGACGCCGAACTCGTGTTCCCAGTCCTCGTCGCATTGGGATTCGTACCAAAACTGGAGAAAGTGCAGTGCGTTCATGTGATCACGGGCATCCCATCGGCTTCTCCCAATCCTTCAACGCCCTGGCGCTCCCGTCCGCCTCATTGATGTGCGGCGTCGGAACCACCGATCCATCCGCATTCGTGTGTGAAGGACCGAAGCGGTCGAAGCGCTTGGCCAAGTCGAACGACCTCGGGTCCCGGGGATTGGTGTTGGGCGTCCATTCAGCGTATTTCTTGATCTCGCCAGTGGCGTTGTCCCGCATGAAGGTCGTATGCGGGCCTTCCGCGTCCGGGTGAGGCCGCTGGCGCGGCGGTCGGGCGTTGTGCACCAGCACCGGCGCCGCGCCCGCCTGCACATAGTACGTATGGATCCCGCTGACCGAGAGGTTGAACACCTGCTGGACCGCGGTCCACGCGCGCGCCGCCGTGACCTTGACCCACGTGCCCGTCGAAGTGCGGAGCAGTGCGCCCGGCTTGATGTCGCCGGCCTTGGCCCAGGTGTGCTGGTCCTCCAGCCAGAACGGGTGGCCCTCGGTCGCCGTGATGGTGTCGGTGGCGTCACCCTTGTCGCCGTCCGTGTCGACGGTGAGCTTCACCAGGTGCTTCTCGCCGTTGCCGACGATGACGTCCTCCACCGGGCGGGCTTCGGTCCTGCCCGTCGTCGGGTCGGTCGCGAGGACCTTTTCACCGACCTGGATGTCCTTGATCGGCTTTGTGGAGCCGTCGGCCATCGCCACCAGGGTTTCCGGGGTGAAGCTGTTCGGGACGGGGCAGGTCGCTCCGGCGGCTTCCTCCACGGCCTTCTCGACCTTCTTGGCCGTCTTCGAGCCCCCGGCAGCGGCGTGCTCGACCTTGCCGGCCATCCGCACGGCCTTCGCCCCGCGTACCGCTCCTGTGGAGCCCGGAACGAAGAGGCTCGCCACGGTCACCGCCGTCCACAGGCACGCCTCGACGTCGCCCTTCGTGGCGCACGCGACGGCGTCGTTGATGCCGGTGACCTCAGCCGTGAAGTCCCACGCCGCCTTCAGGTACGGCGCGGCGGTCTGGGCGAACTCGGACACCGCCGTGATCGCGGTGTCGACCGCGGAGACCATCTTGGCGCTCACGTCGGACACGATCTTCGTGACCTCGGTGGCCACCTTGGCCACGTCCTGGACGATCTGCTTGGTCTCCTGGACGATCGCGGCCGGCAGATTGACCGCGACGGCGACCGCCGTCTTCATACCGGCGTAGACCGGGCGAAGTGCCTTGGCCAGGACCGGTATCGGATTGTGGGTCGCGATGTACTTCTTCGCGGCGCGGGCCTTGTCGCTGATGTACCTCTTGCTCTCGCGGTAGATCTGTGCCGCTGATTTGTAGACCCTGGTGGACTGGTTCCTCAGGTACCGGCCCGCGGACGAAACCTTGTTGCCCAGCCACCTGACCCCGGACGAGACCTTCTCGGACACCCAGTTGACCGCCGAGCGGACCTTGTTCTCCACGTAGTGGTAGGCCGAGGTGACCTTCTTCTCCACCCAGTGGTAGGCCGACGTGACCTTCTTCTCCACGTAGTGGTAGGTCGAGGTCGCCACGTGCTTGACCTTGTTCGCGGCCTTCTTGAGCCACTTGGGCCAGTGCCCCGTCGGATCCGTGTGGTCCATCGGATCCGCGTTGGCGTACGTGTAGCGGTTCGCCTGTACGGACGGGTTCGGGTCCAGAGCCATCGAGTCGCGCGACGTGAACGCCCCGGTCCCCGAGTCGTACCACCGCGCGGCCATGTTGACCTGCTGCGAGCCCGGGTCCGTCCAGTCGCCCTGGTACCCGATGGAGATCTGCTCGCCCGCGGTGGCGGTCGCCTTGCCGAACGGGTCGAAGCCCACCGACGAAGCGAGCTGCTTCGGGTCGGAGTCCTTCGCGTCGACGGTGCCGACGACGTCGCCGTGACGGTCGTCCATCGCGAGGCGCGTCGCGCCGCCCTGGGTGACGGAGAGCAGCTCGCCTGTCAGCCCACGGCTGTAGACACCGCGCCCGTCCGCGACGACATCGTCACCCAGTCCCGAGTACGTGTGCTGTGTGCCGTCACGGTCGACCAGGCGGCCGAACGCGTCGTACTCGTAGGAGATGTCCCCCTGCTTGGCCAGCTGGCCGAAGGCGTCGAAGCGGCTCTCCTCCGCCAGGCCGGAGGTCGACGAGGACTTCCGGGTGCCGCGCGCACTGTAGGCATACGTCGAATCCCCGTCGGCCTGCAGCTGGTTGCGGGCGTCGTACGACGCCTTGCGCTCGCCGGACTGGACGCGGTTGCCGGCGTCGTCCCACGAGTAGCCGGTGGTCTTGCCGCCCTTGTCCGTCCATGAGGTCAGACGCCCGGCGTCGTCATAGGTGTACTTCTGCTCGCCCGCGTCCGCCGTACCGGTCGTCTTCTTCGACGTCAGGCGGTCGTTGTCGTCGAAGCGGTACTCGGCGGTGGCCAGCACCGTCCCCGAGGCGGACGACTTGGTGACGTCGGAGGTCTGCCGGCCCAGCGAGTCGTAGCCGAAGCTGCGGCTGACGCCGGGTGAGTCGATGCCCTCCAGGGCACCCGACTTGTCGTAGCGGTACGCGAACAGCTGCTGCGACTGGGCGTCCTTGACCGACTTCAGCCGGCCCTTCTCGTAGCCGAACACCGCGGTGCCTGCGTCGTCGACGCGGGTGAGCAGCCGCCCGTCCTCGTCGTAGCCGAAGCCGGCCTCGCCGGAGCGGCCGTGTGCGGCGGTGAGCAGACCGCGGTCGTTGTACTCGTAGGTGTTGACACCCTTCGGCGCGCTTGCCGAGACGACACGGCCGTTGGCGTCGTACTCGTAGACGCGGTCCGGGGTCGAGACCTCCGCACCGGTACCGGTCTCGCGCAGCAGCAGACCGCTCGGGTCGTACGTGCGCCGGCGTTCCACCTTGCCGGGCTCGGTGAGCACGACCGGGTTGCCGACGGCGTCGTAGCCCGTGGTCCACGTACGGTCGGCGGCGGCCGGGAACTCCTTGGTCTCCGGCTCGATCACCGCCTCAGGCAGGCCGAGGGTGTTGAAGGTGTAACGGGTGGTGTTCCCGCGGCCGTCGGTGTAGCGCGTGCGGTTGCCGTTCGCGTCGTAGCCGAAGGTCGTGGTGATGGTCTTGCCGGAGCTGACCGGCTCCACCTGCTGGACGAGCTGGTTCTGCGCGTCGAAGGAGAAGCTGGTCGTCTTGCCCTTCGCATCGGTCGAGGCGACCACGTTGCCCGCGAAGTCGTAGCGGAAGCCGCGGTCACGCAGCGGGTTGTCGTCCTTGTCCAGCCAGAGCTGGCCGGTCATCCGGCCGGCTTGGTCGTAGGTCTGCCGCACCGAACGGCCCAGGGCGTCGGTGTTGCTGATGACGCGCCCCGCCATGTCGTAGCCGGTCCGGGTCTTCACCCCGGACGGGTCCTCGGTGCCGGTCAGCTGGCCCAGGGTGTCGTAGGTGTAGCGGGTGGTGTCACCGGCGGGCGTGGTCTTGGCGACCATGCGGTCGGCGTCGTCGTAGGCGAAGGTCGACGTGAAGTACCGGGTCTGTCCGGGCTTTCGCTCCACCTGGGTCGCCGTGGCGAGCCGGCCGAGACCGTCGTACGTGCTCTCGGTGCGCGCCCCTGTCGGGTCGGTCTCCGAGAGCTGCTCACCGGTGCGGCTGTAGGTGTACGACCACACGGCACCCGCGCCGGAGGGCACGCCCTTGCCGGGCTCGGTGACGAGACCGAGCAGCTTCGAGGCGCGCGGCTCCTCCCGCTGGACCAGGCGGCCCAACTGGTCGTAGCTGAAGCGCTTGGTGTTGCCGAGCGCGTCGGTGGTCGCGGTGACCCGGCCCGCCGCGTCGTACTCGTTGCGGCTGACGGGGGTGATGGGCTCGGATGCGCCGGGCGGGGTGTAGGAGGGAGAGGTGCTCGACGTGGGGCGGCCGGACTTGTCGAAGGTGACCGAGGTCAGCCTGCCCTGCGGGTCCTTGGTCTGGGTCGCCTCGTCGAAGGCGTTGTAGCCGGTGACGGTGGTGGGGCGCAGCTTGACGGCCTTGCCGGTGTCGCCCTCCTGGCCGGTCTCCACGTCCGCGGTGGGCTCGGTGACCGAGATCTGGCGGCCGAGCGCGTCGTAGGCGTGGGTGGTGGTGAACTCCTCCGCACTCGCGCCTTCGGCGTTGCCGCGCGGCTCGGTCTCTGCGAGCAGCAGACCGCGCTGGTCCCACTGGAAGGTGGTGGTCAGGCGCTGCTTGCCGTTCTGCGTGGTCTCGCTCAGCTCGCGGCCGACGGCGTCGTAGGTGTAGTCGACGACCTCGGAGTTGCTGCTGCTGAACGGGATGTTGGAGGACCGGCCGGTGTGGACGACACGGGTCACGTTGTCCGCGTCGTCATAGGTGTAGGCGACCTTGCGGTCCAGCTTGCCCGGGTCGGTGGTGATGGTCTGCGTACGGCCCGACACGTCGTAGCCGTACTCGGTGGTGACCGTGCCGTTGCCGGTGACCTTGCGTGTCACGTTGCCGAGCGCGTCATAGGTGTCGCGCTCCAGGTCGATGTCGCGGGTGGAGCCGTCCGGCTGCGGCACGTCCAGTGCGCGCACGGCCTTCTGCAGGCCGTCGTCGTAGTAACTGAACTCGCGCGTGCGGCCCATGGCATCGGTGTGGCGGGTGAGCCGGCCGGCCATGTCGTACGCGTAGGAGTCGGTCACCAGGACCTTCTCGTCACCCGAGGAGTCCTTGGGTGCTTCCTGCGGGTCGCCGCGCCAGTCGCGCACCCGCACCTCGGCCACGCTGTTGCGCGGGGTGTAGACGGTCTCGGAGCGGGTGCCGTTGGGGTCGACCTCCCAGACGCGGTTGCCCAGTGCGTCGTAGCCGTAGCTGGTCTCGGCGCCCTCGGCGTCCGTCACCCGCACCGGCCGTGCCGAGTCGTCGTACTCGGTACGGGTCTCGCGCGCGGGGTCGCCACCGGTGAGGTCGGCGACCTCGGAGCGGACCTGCAGACCGTCCTTGTCGTATTCGAGGGTCGTGCGCTGGGTGTGCGTGACGCCGGTGATCTCGTTCTTGACGCCGGGCTTGGTGGTGGTGACCACGCGGTTGACGCCGTCGTAGGTGAAGGTGGCGGTCACGCCCTTGGGCTGGGAGTCGCTGATGTCGGTCTCGGTGAGCTTGCGGCCGAGCCGGTCGTAGGTGTAACGGGTGATCAGCCCTGCCGGGTCGGTGGTCTCCGCGAGATCACCGTTGGCGAAGTAGCGGTACCGGGTCGTCTTGCCCTTGGCGTCGGTCATCGACGCCAGCAGTCCGCCGGGCATGGCCCCCTGGCCGTCGAAGGCCGGCTCGCTGCCCGTGGTGAAGGTCCGGGTCGCCTTGCGGCTGTCCGGGGCGGTCTGCTCGGTCAGCTGACCCCGGGCGTCGTAGGAGTACGTCGTCCGGTAGGTGTTGTCCGAGGCGTCCTTCGACCGGGCGTCACGGGACTCGGTGAGCTTGCCGTTGCGGGGATCGACCGGGTCCTGGTCGTTGAGGTAGTAGCTGTAGTAGGTCGTCTGGCACTCGCCCACGCCGCGGCAGGTCGTCCGGGTGGCGACGTTGCCCCGGCCGTCGTAGGTCATGTCCAGCGCGTGGCCGAGCTCGTCCACGACGCGGTTCTGCAGCCCCTTGTCGTCGTAGCCGAAGCCGCGCACGCCCATGGCGTTCACGGCACCGCCGACGAACTCCGGGTCGGGGTAGTCGACAGGAGGCCCGCCGGTGCCGGTCCGGCCGCCCTCGAAGAGGCCGCCCTCGGGGATGCCGGGCTCGGCGGAGCCCTTGGGCCTGGGCTTCTCGGTCTCCTTGGCGTTGTCGCGCAGCGGGGAGACGTAGCGGATGATGCGGCCCGCGAGGGGGTCGTAGTCGTAGAAGTGGCGGCGGTCCTTCGGGTCCGTCACCTGGACGGTGCGGACGAGCTCCTTGCCGTACAGGCCCGTGACCGGGACGCCGAGCTTCCACTGGCCGCCGTTGACGTCGGTCAGCTTGCTGACGCGGTCCACATTGGTGTCGTAGGTGACCTCGACGGCCGTGCGGCCGTTGGGCGTCGTCACCTTGGTCAGCTGGTCGGCCCGGTCGCGTGCGGCGTGGAGCGACTGCGCCGCGGAGGTGCCGAGCGGCTTGTGGTGGACCGTGACCTCGTCGATGTCGCCCTTGAAGTACGCGGTGCCCTTGGACGGCGCGGACGGCCAGGAGTAGGCCCAGCCGGTGCCTATCTCGGCGAAGCGCTGGGCGCTGTGATCGACCGGCGCGTCGAGGGTGCCGTTGTTCCTGCCGTCGACGAAGAGCGTCTGCCGGGCGCCGTCCGAACTGATCACGGCTTGGTGCCACTTGCCGTCGTTGACGGCGGTGGCAGAGGTGAGGGGCGTGATGCTGCCGGTGCGGAACTGGCCGCGCAGCTTGCCGTCGGACCCGACGTACAGGACGGGCGCGCTGGACCCGGCGGCGGAGTCGGAGTGCTTGTCGGACCGGTAGTTCAGCAGGACACCGCTGCCGGTGGTGCGGAACCACATGCTGACCGCGAGGTTGCGCTGCAGGTTCAGCAGGTTCTCGGGCAGGTCCACGCGTGAGGAGGTGCCGTTGAAGGTGGCCGCGTTCTCCTCCGTACCGCTGAGCGGTCCGGTGGCGTCGTGGCCGACGTTCACGTACTGGGCCTGGTCCTTGCCCTGGTTGACGGTGACCTGGCTGACGGCGTCGTCGCCCGAGTCCTCGCCGAACCGCCAGTAGGCGTACGGGCCCGAGTCCAGGGCCACGCTGCGGTAGTGCGAGCCGGCCGTGTACTCGTAGGTGGTGCAGGTCTTCTCGGGTGAGCAGACCTTGGTCAGCTTGTCGCCCTCGTACTCATACGTCCAGGTCAGCGGCTTGGTTCCGAGGGGGTCGGTGCCGACGGCGGTGACATGGCCGCCCGACCACTGGAAGAACAGGCTCCGCTTGCTGGTGTCGTTGCCGACCTGGACGAGTTTGCCGTCCGTGTACGTGAGGGTCTGCGTGAGTCCGCTCGCGTCCGTGACCGTGCCGAGCCGGCCGTCGCCGCGGAAGCCGTACCGCACGCCGTTCTTGTCGGTCAGCTGCCAGCCGCCGTCCTTGGCCGACGCGAACACCGCGTCACGGCCCTGGGGCGGGGCGAAGGAGCCGTTGGCGTTGCGGCCGAAGCGGACCTGCTGGCCGTCGGGGTAGGTGACGACCACGTTGCCGGTGCCGTCGTCGTCGGGGGTCACGCGCATGTCGAGGCGTGAGGCCCAGCCGGCGCCGAAGGTGTGGCTCGTGCTGGGGTCGAGGCTGTTGTAGGTCCGGGCGACGGTGAGGTCCGGACCGACGGTGGGCACCGAGGCGTCGACGGCCGAGCTGGCGAAGTTGCCGACCTGCGGGTCGAAGGGCTTGTCGGAGGAGCCGTAGGGCGATCCGGCCAGGTGCGAGGTGACGACCGGCTGGGGGACCGAGGTCAGAAAGGTGGTGTAGGGCAGCTCGGGGCTGGTGGCGGCGTTGTCCTTGCTCCAGGGGCGCCACAGATACGTCTTGGACCAGGAGAGTTTGCCGGAGGGCACGACCCAGCTGCGGTCAGGGGACCAGTCGGAGAAGAAGCAGTCTTTCGGCTTGTTGTCCTTGCTGGCCTCGCAGACCTCGTAGCGGTACTGCAGCTTCTGGCCGGTGTGGTCCATGTCCCGCGCGTTGGCCCACAGCTCCGGGGAGAGCGTCTGGGACTGGTAGCCGTTGGCCGGGTGGAAGGCATCGACCACCGGGGGGATGGCCATCACGTTCAGCGCGAGACGGACCGGCGGAACGCCCTCGTCGGTGAAGACGGCCTTGCCCTTGCGGACCATGGAGAAGTCGAAGAGGTACTGGCCGGCCTCCGCCTTGTGGATCACGGCGTCGAGAGTGACGCTCGCGCCACGGGGCACGTCCTTGGGGAGCTGGGCGGCGGCCGCCTGCTTGACGAGCTTTCCGTCCTTGTAGGAGCGGTAGCCCAGTTCGTAGGTGGCGGGCGTCCAGGTCTCGGCACCGAGGTTGGTGACCTTGATCTTGACCTTGCCGTCCGTGCCGCGGCTGACCGGCGGCTGCGGCGTGGACCGTTCGATCGAGTACTTGGCGTTGTACGGCGTGTGCGTCACGTACAGCGACGGCGGGTTGGCGCTGCTGGTGCTGGAGAACTTCTTCCAGTTCGTCGATTCGGAGTCCGCGCCGCGCAGCGTCAGACCGTAGTTGGGCCGGCTTCCGTCGGCCCAGCCCTCGACGAGGTCGCGGCCCTTGGTGCCGAGGTCGATGGCCTCCCAGGCCGCCGGGCAGGAGGAGCTGGACTGTCCCTCGCCGATGTATCCGTGGGCGAAGGAGGAACCGGCCATCTTCGGGCCGTATTTGGGACCGGGGTAGGAATGCCCCTTGCCCGCGGTCCATGCCTCGGTGACAGGATGGACGTTCACCTCGCGTGGGCGGCAGGAAGCCGACCAGTAGTTCAGCACGGTGAGCGAAGCGCCGAAGATCTTGTGGTTGCGCAGCTTGGACGCCACGCCGGGGAAGGCCAGGTAACTGGCGGCCTGACTGGTGGTACCGCCATCGGTGACCGAGCCCAGCTTCAGGGTGTCCTCGGAGGACGAACTCCAGTTGTTACCACCGGACTTCTCCACGTACATGCTGGAGGAGGCCCCGACCGGCTCCACCATGGGCGGGTCGACACGGATGGGGAACTGGCGCTCCGGAGCGGCGAGCCAGTCGCTGTCGAGCTCCACGCGCAGCGCCTGGCCGCCGTCCTGCTCGACGATCCGGTAGTCCACCCTGGTGGATATCGCGCCGTCACCGGACTCGGGGTTGACCTTGGAGTCCTCCATGTACCCGTGCGGGATACGGACGCGCTGCTTGCCGTCCGCGTCCTTCAGGACCACGTCGCCGTTGTCGACGGACGCCGTCAGTCCCTTGGTCCGCAGCGGGAAGGTCCAGCTGCGCGGCGCGTTCGCCGAGCGCAGGACCATGACCTCCTTGAGGCCGCCGGGCTTGGATATCAGCTCCAGGTCGGCGTCCTTGAGGACAGCGGGGTAGGTGACGGAAAAGGGGTTCCTCTCGTCGGTGCGGCCGGCCGAGCGCTGTGCGCCTTCCAGACCGAACGCGACCTCGTGGTCGGCGTCGACGACGAGCCGGGCCAGGTCCTTGCTGTCGGCCTGCGCCGCGAGATCGATGCCGAGGCTGTCGGCCGCGTTGTGCCAGCCGCCGCCCTTGCCGCTTTTGGGGACGACGCGGGCGTCGATGGGCTGCCAGCTGCCGTCGGGCAGCCGGAAGTTGAGCCTTTCCTTGGAGAACTGGGTGGTCTGGGAGCCGTCCTTGTTGGTGAAGGTGCGCTCGAACTCGCCCCGTTTGTCAGCTGCCTCGGCGCTGCTCTTGGGGTCGTAGCCCTTGACGTCCTTTGCGGGCGCCTCCTCGACCTTGGCTTCGTTGCGAGCGGTCGGGGTGGGTGCGTCGGGGTGCTCCACGGCGTATTTACCGTGCAGGGTCTGCGGGCCGGTGGCCTTGACGGGCTCGGCTTCGCCGTCGAGATGGTCCCGCCCTGCCGCGCTTCCCCAGCGCTGCCCGCCGGGGCGCTTCGTATGGCCCTTGACGCCCGGCAGTTCGGGCCCGGACTCGGGCCGCTCCACGGCCTCGGAGGGTGCGGCACCGGCGAACACCAGCATCGCGGCGGTCAGCGCGGCGGCCCGGCTCAGGCCGGGCCGCCGACTGAAGAACGAGCGGTGTCTGAAACCACCGCGGCGGCGACGCGCACCGGGACCGGTGCGCCGACTGCCAGGAATCACGAAGTACTCCACCCCAAGCGTCGTCTCAAAACGCGACTAACCCCCGCGAAACGGCAGAGGTTGCCACAGAAAGCCACAACCATGAGATGGCGGGCATAGGTTGATGTTCTATCCGAATAAAGATCGACATTGCAAGGTGATGGTGCGTTCATTGCGAGTCAATAAGTCGATCTATGGCGAGCGATTACGCTCCGCGCTCACAAATGAGGAACTGTGGGGTTTTTGTCCTGGATCCCGGTGATCGAGCGTAATTGCCATATCAATTGGAGGTAAAGGGTGTGGTTACGATGCATGTCGCCCGACCTCGTTCTCGGCCGGGCCTCGGGTCGCGACCGGCCCCTGTCTCCCCGTCATGAAAGCGCTCCCGCATGCCGAAGAGCCGTTTCCGCCCGTCTGCCTCCCGTGCGGCAGCCCTCACCCTCGCCGCCGTCACGGCCCTGCCCCTGGGGCTGGTGTGCGCGCCCGCGGCCTCGGCGGACCCGACACCCACCGCCGCGGCGCCGACCGTGCAGGTGAGCTGCCGCCCGCAGACCGAGCTGTACGCCTCGGCCGCCGACGGTCCGCTGAAGTACTACGCGCACGCCGACCCGGCCAACGGCTCGTTCAACTGGCCCGTCATCAACAAGGAGATCGGCACCGGGGGTTGGCAGGCACCCCGCCTCACCCTCGGCGGCGCGGGCGGCTGGTTCTACAGCATCAACTCCGAGGGCAACCTCTTCCGCTATCGCTACGACCCCGAGGCCAACAGCTGGGAGCGAGCCCGCGGTGAGAAGATCGACGACGGGTGGGGGGCCTTCATCGCCCCCGCCCGGCGCAACCGCGTCACGGTCGACGACCGCGGCAACATCTTCGCCGTCTTCGACGACGGCACGCTGCGGTTCTACCGCTACGACCAGAAGACCGGCGCGCCCCTGCCGGGCCGGGGCCGCATCATCGACACGAGCGGCTGGGGTGAGTACGACCTCATCGTCGCCGCGGGTGACGGCCTGATCTTCGCCCGCAAGGGCGGCGACCTCTACCGCTACCGCTACGACGTCGACCGGCAGCAGTGGCTGGACGTGAAGGCCCCGGCCTGGGCGGTCGGCTGGCAGAACCTGCGGGAGATCCGCTCGGCCGGCGGTGGCACCCTCTACGCCCTGCACCAGGACGGCACGCTCTTCTGGTACCGCTGGGACCAGAACGCCGGCGTCTGGGTGGACGGCACCCGCCGCAAGGCCGGGTGGGGTTTCCAGGGGTTCCAGGGCATCGCCATGCGCACGGACGCCTGCCACGCTCCCGCGCAGCCGGAGCCGGCCCCCGTCACCCCGCGCCCCCGCATCCCCGCCGCTCTGCGCCAGGGCAGGGACCAGCTCATCCAGCAGTTCTACGTCGACGAACGCGGCTGGCTCATCCAGGGCGCGCAGCGTGAGATCAACGACATCGGCACCGTGGTCTACAGCGTTGTGCCCGGCGCGCAGAACATGGTCGACCAGCCCGTCGTCACCGAGCAGGCCGACGGCACCCCGATGGCCTTCGTCCTGGGCAAGGACGGCCACATCTACATGACCAAGCGTCAGCCGGGCGCGACCTGGTCCCCGCTGACGGACCTCGGCGGGAACTTCGCCGCCGCCCCGACGGTGTTCCGAAACTCCAACGGCATCGTGGCGGTGCACGCCTTCGGCCGCGACGGCAAGCTCTGGTACCTGAACCAGCGCGCGGCCAACAGCGAGGACTTCATCCCGTGGCGGACCCAGGACGCCTACTCTTCCGTACCCGCGGGCTACGAGCAGGCCAGGTTCGCCGGGGCGAGCCAGGCGACCGTGGTGGACGGGGAGAGTGACCGCCCGTTCGTCCTGGGCATCGACAAGCAGGGCCGTCTCGGCGTGAACCGCGCCGATGACCAGCGCAACGGCTGGTGGGTGTGGGGTGTCTCCGACGTCACCGGGCTCACCGGTACCCCCGTCGCGGCCCGCGGGGCGGACGGCAGGATGACGGCCTTCGCCCGGAACAAGGACGGGGAGATCTGGATGGCGACCGAGTCCGCGCGCTCGTCCGGCGGCAAGACCCTCAACGGCTTCTTCGGCGACGGGGCCGTGATCCCGGGCGTGAAGACCGAAGGGTCCCCCGTGGCCGTCGTCAACAAGGACAAGACGCTCGGCGTTCTCGTCCGCGACGACAAGGGTTATGTCCGCTATTCCGCCCAGCGCCCGGACGGGTCCTTCGGCGGCTGGTCCTTGGTCTGGTCCGGCAAGGCGGCCACCGATCCCTCGATCGTGCAGCTCGGCGACGGCCGTTGGGGTGTCTTCTTCCTCGACACCGAGGGCGTGGAGCGCATGTACTGGCTCTCGGCGGCCAACGGCTCGCCCGCCCTGGCGTCCCCGGGCGCGAGGACGAAGCGCAGCACCGGGCCCGAGTCGCCGTTCACCGGTGGCCCCACGGCGAAGCAGGGCGCGGGCAAGCCGTCCGCGAACGCTGACAAGTAGTCATCCGCGCGGGCCCGTTGGTGATGCCGTAGCTTGCGTGACGGTGCGGGTGAGAGGGGTGGGTACGCGCACCGCGCCCACCCCTCCCACTCAGTCCTCCAGGACCCGCCAGTGGTCGTTCACCCGCTCCACGACGACCGTGCTCTTCTTGGTGCCGTCCGCCCCGGAGCGCACCTCGACGCGTGCGGTCCTGCCCTCGACCTGGGCCGGGCCGACGTCGATGGCCCGGACCCGGCCGCGCTCCTTGCCGCTGAGCCGGTCGCCGACCTGGGCGCGCATCGCCCCCGGGCACCCGCCGTCCGCCCGGTCCATGGAGGCGGTGACCCGGGGGTGCATCAGGTGGCACGCCTCGTCCATGTCGCCGTCGGCCAGCGCGTCGATGTACGCGATGACCAGCTTGCGCGCGCCCTTGCCGCCGGGCTGGGCACCGGGGTCCTGGAACCACAGGTAGAGACCTCCGACGAGCACGGACGCGAGCAGACCGCCGGATGTGCCGACCGTCACCAGCCGGCGCCTGCGGGTGGACCACAGCCGCGTGCCGGTGCCGCGGGCCAGCCGGACGATTCCCCGGCGGGCCCGCTGCCCGGCCGTGCTCCGCGCCGACTCCCTCGCCGCCGAGGGCTTCACCTGGTCCGGCACGTGGCCACCTCCCCTTGCAGATTTCATGAACCGACAAGTCTGCCATGTCTGCCATGGGTGATGATCTTCGGTTCCGGACAAGAGGAATCGATTGCTCCGATGCTGCGACTTTGACACCTCTTTACGAGTTATATACTTTCGCTGTTCGTCGGTTCAGACCAGTGGACGTATGAGTGTCGGGGTGGGGACGAGTCGGGCCGGTCGGCCCGGAGGGGTTCAGATGAGTTCAGTTCGGCCTGCCCGCACGGGCGGGCATCGGGCGCGTTCCGGTGGGGGCCGGCGGCGTGCCGAGCGTGGAGGGGTGGCGCACGGCGGGTTGCTGCCGCAGCCGCCCACGGATCGTGAGAAGTACGCGTACGTGAAGCGCCACCTGTGGGTGCTCACTCTGAGTTCGCTGATCAGCTTCGTCTGTCTCGTGCTGAGCCAGTTCAAGCTGGCGGCCTCGACCCCGCTTCTGTGGATCTATGTCCCGCTGCTGGTCTTTACCGTCGTCTACTACTTGATTTCGCTGCGGGTGAACGCTGTCACCCGTGATTTCGACATCAAGAACCATAAGCGCCTGGTCCGGAACTGGCAGCCCGCCGAATATCCCTCGGTCGACGTCTTTCTCCCCGTGTGCGGCGAGCCCATCGAGGTGCTCCACAACACATGGACCCACGTGCGCGCCCTGGCCGACCGCTATCCGGGCGTCTGCGTGCCGTTCGTCATGGACGACGCCGCCAGTCCCGAACTTGCCGCGATGGCAGCCGACTTCGGCTTCCGCTACGGCACCCGGCCGAACCGTGGCTGGTTCAAGAAGGCCGGGAACATGCACTTCGGCTACGGGCAGTCCGACGGAAAGTACATCCTCATCCTCGACGCCGATTTCGCGCCGCGCGCCGACCTCCTGGAAGAATTGCTTCCGTATATGGAGGACGACGACCGGATCGGAATCGTCCAGTCGCCGCAGTACTTCCGGGTGCTCGACTCGCAGAACTGGATCGAACGCGGCGCGGGGGCCGTCCAGGAGCTGTTCTACCGGTCGGTCCAGGTCTCGCGACAGGGCAGCGACGGCGCCATCTGCGTGGGCAGCTGCGCGGTCTACCGGCGGGCGGCGCTCGACACCAACGGCGGCACCACGCTGATCGAGCACTCCGAGGACGTGCACACCGGCTTCGATCTCCGGGGCCTGGGCTGGGACCTTCGCTATGTGCCGATAGCGGTGTCGACCGGGGTGTGCCCGGACACCGCCGGAGCGTTCTTCAACCAGCAGTACCGCTGGTGTTCCGGGTCGATGAGCCTGATGTCCAGCCGGAAATTCTGGAAGGCGAAGATCCGGCTCTCCAGCCGGCTCTGCTACCTGTCCGGATTCTTCTACTACATCCACACGGCGCTGTTCACCTTCGCGGCCCCGGTCATCCCCCTCGTGCTGCTGCTGACCATGCCGGAGAAGCTGAAGGTCGAGCACCTGCTGCTCGTCCTGCCCAGCATCGTGTACACCACCATCATCTTCCCCCTCTGGCACAAGGCGCCCTACCGCCTGGAGGCGTGGTCGGCCCGCATGATGTACGGCTGGGCGCACGTCTTCGCCATCTGGGACATCCTCCGCAAGAACCGCATGGGCTGGCAGCCGACCGGCTCCTCCGGCGCGAAGAAGAACAAGACCCGGCGTTTCTGGATCGGGATGTGGGTGTGGAGCGGCGGCACCGCGCTCCTCTGGGTGGGCGCCGCCGTCTGGCGCATGTTCACCATGTACGCGCCCGACTTCGCCCTGATCCTGTCCTCCGGCCTGTTCTACGCCCTGGTCGTCGGCCGGGTCCTGGTGCAGCCCCGAGCGGAGAACGCCGCATGAGCCCTCACATAGCCCGTACCGCCGCGGCCGTCGCGCTGGCCGCCGCCGTGGTGGCCCCCCTGGCCGGCTGTTCCCCGGCGGAATCCGCCGCGGAGGCCCGGCCCTCGGTCAAGGCGACCGAGGAGTTCGTCAAGCCCCACGACCTCCGCCCCCTGATCCAGCCCCGCAAGAAGTATTTCGGCGCCGCGGTGGAGAAGGCCCCGACCTCCATGGCTCCGGTGGACAAATACACCGAGATGGTGGGCAAGAAGCCGAACCTGCTGGAGTACTACGCGGCCTGGGGCGACGACTTCAACGCCACGGGCGTCCGCAACGCCTGGGAGGGCGGCGCCCTGACGGTGGTGTCCTGGGAGCCCGCCGACACCACCATCGCCGACATCGCCGACGGTAAGACCGACGCCTACCTCAAGAAGTACGCCGCGGGCGTGCGGAAGCTCGGCCTGCCCGTCGCCATCAGCTTCGCGGACGAGATGAACGGCCACTGGGAGACGTGGGGCACCAAGCACGTCAAGCCCGCCGACTACGTCCGGGCCTGGAAGCACCTCCGTGAGGTCTTCGACGAGGCCGGCGCCACCAACGTCATCTGGGCCTGGTCGCCGAACATCGTCAACTCGGTCAAGAGCGTCGACATCGAGCAGTACTACCCCGGTGACGCCTACGTCGACTGGGTGGGCCTGGTCGGCTACTTCACCAAGTACGAGGACAACGCCTTCGACCACGTCTTCGGCCCGACCCTCAAGAAGGTCCGCACCTTCAGCGACAAGCCCGTGCTCATCCTGGAGACCGCGGCGGAGCCGGGCGCGCGCCGCAAGGCCGACGTGCAGAACCTCTTCAAGGGCGTCACCGACCGGGACGACATCATCGGCTTCGTCTGGTTCGACCACAACAAGCGCGCCGACTGGCGGCTGGAGGTCAGCCCCTTGGCGCTGGCCGAGTTCAAACGACTGGCAGCCGACGATTCCTTCGGCTTCGACGTGCGGAAACCGTGATGGAACCTTCGATCGACGAACCCAGGGGACGCGGGTACCGAGTGCCGGGGCAGCAGGACGGCCACACACCCGACCGCGACGACCCGTACTACGACATGGGCTGGGCCGGCGGGCAGGTCACCGGGCCCGAGCAGCAGACGTACGACCCGTACACCACGCCGGCCAACGAGCCGTACCCGGCGGCGCAGTACGCCGCGGCCCCCACCGAGGGGCAGATGTCGGCCGCCGCGCCGTACGCGCCCTACGAGGAGCAGCAGGTTCCGCAGTGGCAGTCGCGGCAGGACGCCCCGCCCGCCGAGCCCGCTGCCGACCCCGAGCCGGCGTACCGCATCCCGCCGACCCCCGACGCGGGCTGGGACATGGCCCAGAGCAGGCGCCGCGGGTGGGTCAGCCGTGCCGTGCTGCTGTGCGTCCTGGCCATCCAGGCCGTGCTCTCCCTGCGGCTGAGCAACACCGCGTTCCAGGACGAGGCGCTCTACCTCTACGCGGGTCACATGGAGCTCGACCACCTGCTCCACGGCGCCGAGCTCCCGGTCGACTACAACGCGTACTTCTCCGGCTCGTCGTCGCTGTACCCCGTGCTGGCCGCCCTCGCCGACTCCGCGTTCGGGCTGGCCGGAGCGCGTGCCCTCAGCCTCGCCTGCATGCTGGGCACCACCGCGCTGCTCTACTCCTTCACCCGGCGGATGTTCAACGAACGGGTGGCACTGGCGGCGGCGGCCCTGTTCGCCGTCACCCAGTCCACGATCGTGCTGGGCAACTTCGCGACGTACGACGCCGCGGCGCTGTTCCTGCTCACGCTGGCCACCTGGATCGTCGTGCGGACGGACCGGGCGCCTGTCGCCGCCGTGCTGCTCGCGGCCCCCGTCGCCGCCCTGGCCGTCGGCGTGAAATACGCCGCCGCCCTCTATCTTCCGACGGTCCTCGTGCTCGCCGTGCTCACCGCCTGGCCGCACCGGGGCAAGCGGTCCTTGTGGCGTGGCGCGGCCCTGGCCGCGGGCATCGTGGCGCTGCTCGGCATCGCGCTGGTCGCCTCCGACGTGCTCGCGGGTGTCGAGAAGACCACGACCGATCGTGAACACGGCACGGATGGCGCCTTCGACCTCCTGAAGAGGTCGGCCGCCTGGGGCGGGCTGCTGTTCGCGACAGCGTGCGTCGGAGCGTTCTCCTACGCGCGCCGCGGCCGCATGAACGAGTCCCCGCGGTCCTTGAACATGGGCGGGCCCGGCCGGCGCCGACGGATCGTGGTCGGCCTCGTGCTCTGCGGCACGGCCCTGCTGGCCCCCGCCTACCAGATGTATCTGGGCACAGGGGTGTCGCTGTTCAAGCACATCGGGTTCGGGCTGCTCTTCGCCGCTCCCATGGCGGGAATCGGCGTGAGCCGCCTGGTCGGCGCGCACTTCCGGTACCCGCAACTGGGCATCCTGCTCTGGGTCGTGATGCTCTGCGTGGGGCTGGCCCAGTCGACCTGGCGCTTCGGTGTCTGGCCGAACTCCACGCAACTGGTCGACGTGCTCCGCCCGTACGTGAACGACAAGGGCCGCTACCTCGGCGACACGCATGAAGTGGCCGTGTACTACCTCCGCGGGCAGACCGGCCAGCGGCAGTGGACCCCGACCGACAACATCAGCTATCAGGACTCCCGCGGCGCCACGCACACCGGCGAGGACGGGTACAAGAAGGCGCTCGACGACGGGTGGTTCGACCTCGTCGTGCTCGACGGGCTCTCCGCCGCCGGCACCGACGCCGTCATCGCCGACAGCCTCAAGGCGAACGCGCGCTACCGGCTGCTGGCCACCGTCCCCTTCGAGAACTCCTCCGGCACCGGGGCCTACCGAGTGTGGGTCAAGCGCTAGCGATCTGTCCGCGTCCAGGGGCTGTCCGCTCCCAGGAAATCGTCACAAGGAGAAGCCGTGTCTTTGCGGCTCACTGTCATCGGCACCGGCTATCTCGGTGCCACCCATGCCGTCTGCATGGCGGAGCTCGGGCACGAGGTGCTCGGGGTCGACGTCGATCCGGACAAGATCGGCGCGCTGCGCGCGGGGCGGGTCCCCTTCTACGAGCCGGAGCTGGAAGAGCTGCTGGCCAAGCACACGGCGTCGGGCCGGCTGCGCTTCACCACCTCCTACGAAGAGGCGGCGGAGTTCGGGCAGGTGCACTTCCTGTGTGTCGGCACCCCGCAGCGCGAGGACTCCGGCGCCGCCGACCTCACCTACGTGGACGCGGTGGTCGAGGCCCTCGGCCCGCACCTGACGGGGCCCGCGCTGGTGGCCGGGAAGTCCACCGTGCCGGTGGGCACCGCGGCCCGGCTGGCCCAGCGGCTCGCGGAGCTGGCTCCGGCCGGCTCCCGCGCGGAGCTGGCGTGGAATCCCGAGTTCCTGCGGGAGGGGTTCGCCGTGCAGGACACGCTCCGGCCGGACCGGCTGGTCCTCGGGGTGCGCTCGGCCACTGCCGAGGCGCTGCTGCGCGAGGTCTACGCCCCGGTCATCGCTGCCGGGACCCCCGTGGTCACCACCGACTTCCCCACGGCCGAACTGGTCAAGACCGCCGCCAACGCCTTCCTCGCCACCAAGATCTCCTTCATCAACGCCATGGCGGAGCTGTGCGAGGCGGCGGACGCGGACGTGTCCGTGCTGGCGAGGGCCATCGGCCACGACGAGCGCATCGGCGCCCGGTTCCTCCGCGCCGGAGTCGGCTTCGGCGGAGGCTGTCTGCCCAAGGACATCCGTGCCTTCATGGCGCGCGCCGAGGAGTTGGGCACCGGCCGTTCGCTGGCCTTCCTCCGCGAGGTCGACGCGATCAACCTGCGCCGACGCGACCGCGTGGTCGAGCTGGCCCGTGAGCTGTGCGGCGGCTCGCTCCCCGGCAGGCGCGTCGGCGTGCTCGGCGCCGCGTTCAAGCCGGAGTCCGACGACATCCGTGACTCCCCGGCCCTGGACGTCGCCGCCCGCCTCCGGCAGGGCGGCGCGGACGTGAGCGTGTACGACCCGAAGGCCATGGACAACGCCCGCAAGGCCCACCCGCTGCTGGGCCACGCGCTGTCGGCCGAGGACGCCGTGCGCGGAGCGGACGTCGTCCTGCACCTGACCGAGTGGCGGGAATTCCGGGAACTGGACCCCGCGGCACTGGCGCCGCTGGCCCACCACCCGCGGATCGTGGACGGCCGCGGCGCCCTGGACGCCGCCGCCTGGACCGCCGCCGGCTGGGACTTCCACGCACTGGGCCGCGCCTCCGGCGCGTTCGAGGCCACCCCGTGAACGGTGCCGCGGACCCGCAGGCACCCCGCAGGTTCGACACGAGACTCCACACGAGAGAGGAGTGGCCTCGGCCACGCCCCGTCATGCAGACACCCACCACCCCCGTGGTCAAGGCCGTCATCCCCGCCGCGGGCATGGGCACCCGTTTCCTGCCGGCCACCAAGGCCACGCCCAAGGAGATGCTGCCCGTCGTCGACAAGCCGGCCATCCAGTACGTCGTGGAGGAAGCGGCGACGGCGGGGCTCACCGACGTCCTCATGATCACCGGGCGCAACAAGCGTGCCCTGGAGGACCACTTCGACCGGGCCCACGAGCTGGAGACCGTGCTCGAGGCCAAGGGCGACCGCGAACGCCTCTCGCTCGTACGGGAGTCCAGCACCCTGGCCACCCTGCACTACGCCCGCCAGGGCGACCCGCTGGGCCTGGGGCACGCGGTGCTGGCCGCCGAGGCCCACGTCGGGCGGAGCCCCTTCGCGGTCCTGCTGGGTGACGACCTCATCGACCCCCGCGACCCGCTCCTGTCGCGCATGATCGCCGTGCGGGAGCGACTGGGCGGCAGCGTGATCGCCCTCACCGAGGTACCCGCCGACCGTATCCACCTCTACGGCTGCGCCGTGGTGGAGCCGTCGACGGGCGACGGCGAGGCGCTGAGGGTCACGGGGCTGGTGGAGAAGCCCGCACCCGGCACGGCCCCGAGCAACTACGCGGTCATCGGCCGCTACGTCCTCGACCCCGCCGTCTTCGAGGTCCTGCGGCGCACCGCGCCGGGCCGGGGCGGAGAGATCCAGCTCACCGACGCACTCCACGAGCTGGCGACCACGGGCGCCGGCGGCCCGGTGTACGGAGTCGTCTTCCGCGGCCGCCGCTACGACACGGGGGACCGTGGCGAGTATTTGCGCGCCACGGTCCGGCTCGCCTGCGAACGCGAGGACCTCGGGCCGGAGTTCCGGGAGTGGCTGCGCGAATTCGCTGCGACGGAGCTTTCGCCGACGGAGTGAGCTCCGCCGACGTCCGTCACCAGGACTGGGGGCAGGCCCCCAGACCCCGGCTGCGGGTCCGTTGCCGCCTGCGGCGGGGCGCCCTGCGGGCGCGTCCTCAATCGCCGGACGGGCTGGTTTTGGCTGATGTGGGTGCGTAATTCAGCCCGTCCGGCGTTTGAGGACAACGCGCGAAGCGTGTTGCGGGGGTCTGGGGGCTTGCCCCCAGTTTCGGGAAGGGGCGGGGCAGGGGAACAGGAAACGCCAACGGGCCGCGCGGCACGGAAAACCCGTACGCACGCGGCCCGTAGGCAAGAGACCAGCCGTCAGGCGGGAACGCTGGCGATCCCGTCGGCAAGGAACCTCTTGCCGACGGCCCGCTCGGAGACCCCCGCCCGGTCCAGGTACGGCGTGATGCCGCCCAGGTGGAACGGCCAGCCCGCGCCCGTGATCAGGCACAGGTCGATGTCCTGCGCCTCGGCGACGACGCCCTCGTCCAGCATGATGCCGATCTCCTGCGCGACGGCGTCCAGGACCCGGTCGCGCACCTGCTCCTCGGTGAGGACGGAGTCGCCCTGCACCAGGAGGGCGACGACCTCGGGGTCCAGCTCCGGCTTGCCGGAATCGTGGACGTAGAAGCCGCGCTTGCCGGCCTTGACCACGGCGGCCAGGTTCGGCGACACCTTGAAGCGGTCGGGGAAGGACGCGGCCAGCGTCTCGGAGACGTGCAGGCCGATGGCCGGACCGACCAGCTCCAGGAGCACCAGCGGCGACATCGGCAGGCCCAGCGGCTCGACGGCCTTCTCGGCGGTCGCGACCGGGGTGCCCTCGTCGATGACGTTCTGGATCTCGCCCATGAAGCGGGTGAGGATGCGGTTGACGACGAACGCCGGGGCGTCCTTCACCAGCACCGCGGTCTTCTTCAGCTTCTTCGCCACACCGAAGGCCGTGGCCAGCGCCGCGTCGTCGGTCCGCTCGCCGCGCACGATCTCCAGCAGCGGGAGGATCGCGACGGGGTTGAAGAAGTGGAAGCCGACGACCCGCTCGGGGTGCTTCAGCTTCGATGCCATCTCGCTGACCGACAGCGAGGAGGTGTTGGTCGCCAGGATCGTGTGGGCCGGGACGACCGCCTCGACCTCGGCGAACACCTGCTGCTTGACGCCCATCTCCTCGAAGACGGCCTCGATGACGAAGTCCGCGTCGCCGAAGGCGGCGGCCTTGTCGAGGGAGCCCGTGACCGCGGCCTTCAGGCGGTTCGCCTTGTCCCGGTTGATCCGGCCCTTGGTGAGGAGCTTGTCGATCTCGCCGTGGACATAGCCCACGCCCTTGTCGATCCGCTCCTGGTCGATGTCGGTCAGCACGACCGGCACCTCCAGGCGGCGCGCGAAGAGCAGCGCGAGCTGGGAGGCCATCAGGCCGGCGCCGACGACGCCCACCTTGGTGACCGGGCGGGCCAGCGACCTGTCCGGCGCGCCGGCCGGGCGCTTGGCGCGCTTCTGCACCAGGTTGAAGGCGTAGATGCCGCTGCGCAGCTCGCCGCCCATGATCAGGTCCGCGAGGGCCTGGGTCTCGGCCTCGAAGCCCTGGCGCAGGTCGCCGTTCTTGGCCGCGGCGATGATGTCCAGCGCGCGGTAGGCGGCCGGGGCCGCGCCGTGCACCTTGGAGTCCGCGATGGCCCGGCCGCGCTCGACGGCCTGGTCCCAGGCCTCGCCGCGGTCGATCTCCTGGCGCACGACCTCGGTCCCGCCCTTGAGGACGGACGCGGTCCACAGCAGCGACTGCTCCAGGAAGTCGGCGCCCTCGAAGATCGCGTCGGCGATGCCGAGCTCGAAGACCTGCTTGCCCTTCAGCTGCCGGTTCTGGCTGAGCGAGTTCTCGATGACGACCGAGATCGCGCGGTCCGCGCCGATGAGGTTCGGCAGCAGCGCGCAGCCGCCCCAGCCCGGGACCAGACCGAGGAAGACCTCGGGCAGCGAGAAGGCGGGGATCGCCTTGGACACCGTGCGGTAGGAGCAGTGCAGACCGACCTCGACGCCACCGCCCATCGCCGCGCCGTTGTAGTACGCGAACGACGGGACCGCCAGCGCCGACAGGCGCTTGAAGACGTCGTGGCCGCCCTTGCCGATGGCCACCGCGTCCTCGTGGCGCTTGAGGAGCTCCACGCCCTTGAGGTCCGCGCCCACGGCGAAGATGAACGGCTTGCCGGTGACACCGACGCCGACGATCTTCCCGGCCGCGGCCTCCGCCTCGACCTGGTCGAGTGCGGCGTCCAGGTTGGCCAGCGACTGCGGGCCGAAGGTGGTCGGCTTGGTGTGGTCCAGGCCGTTGTCCAGCGTGATGAGCGCGAAGCTGCCCGCGCCCAGGGGGAGGTCGAGGTGGCGCACGTGCGCCTGGGTCACGACCTCGTCGGGGAACAGCTCGGCCGCACCCTTCAACAGCTCAGCGGTGTTGCTCATGCCGCTCCCTCACTTCGTTCGGTCGAGCATGCGCACGTGCTGCCCCTATTTTCTGCTCGCTCGCTACGCTCGCTCACTTGTCCCCCTCGAAGTGCGGGTTCTCCCAGATGACCGTTCCGCCCATGCCGAAGCCGACACACATCGAGGTGATGCCGTAGCGGACGTGCGGCTGCTCCTCGAACTGCCGGGCCAGCTGCGTCATCAGACGCACGCCGGAGGAGGCGAGGGGGTGGCCGAAGGCGATCGCGCCGCCGTACTGGTTGACCCGCGGGTCGTCGTCCGCGATGCCGTAGTGGTCGAGGAACGCGAGCACCTGCACCGCGTACGCCTCGTTCATCTCGAACAGGCCGATGTCGTCGATCGACAGGCCCGCCTTGGCCAGCGCCTTCTCGGTCGCCGGGATCGGGCCGTAGCCCATCACCTCGGGCTCGACGCCGACGAAGGCGTACGACACCAGGCGCATCCGGACCGGCAGGCCCAGCTCGCGCGCCACGTCCTCGGCGGCGATCAGCGAGGCGGTCGCGCCGTCGTTGAGGCCGGAGGAGTTGGCCGCGGTCACCCGGCCGTGCGGCCGGAACGGCGTCTTGAGGTTGGCGATGCCCTCCATGGTGGTGCCCGGGCGCATCGGCTCGTCGGCCGTGGCCAGGCCCCAGCCGAGCTCGCCGCCCTCGGGGGAGGTGCGCCGGATCGAGACGGGCACCAGGTCGGGCTGGATCTTGCCGTCGGCGTACGCCTTGGCGGCCTTCTCCTGGCTGCGGACCGCGAAGGCGTCCGAGCGCTCCTTGGTGAGCTGCGGGAAGCGGTCGTGCAGGTTCTCCGCGGTCATGCCCATGAAGAGGGCCGACTCGTCGACCAGCTTCTCCGACACGAAGCGCGGGTTGGGGTCCACGCCCTCGCCCATCGGGTGGCGGCCCATGTGCTCGACACCGCCCGCGACCGCGATGTCGTACGCGCCGAACGCGACGCCACCGGCGACGGTCGTCACGGCCGTCATCGCGCCGGCGCACATGCGGTCGATGGACAGGCCCGGCACGGACTGCGGCAGCCCCGCGAGGATGCCGGCCGTGCGGCCCAGGGTCAGACCCTGGTCGCCGATCTGCGTCGTCGCGGCGATCGCGACCTCGTCGATCTTGGCGGGATCCAGGTCCGGGTTGCGGCGCAGCAGCTCACGGATGCACTTGACGACGAGGTCGTCCGCGCGGGTCTCGTGGTAGATGCCCTTCGGGCCCGCCTTGCCGAACGGGGTGCGGACGCCGTCGACGAAAACGACGTCCCTAGCGGTACGAGGCACGTTGGCTCTCCTCCAGGTGCGGATCGCTGCGCGCGGGCATGCCGGTACGGCTCCGCCGCGACGCGGACTCATGCCGTCATGCTACTTGCGGGTAACCATGCTGCCCAGTCCCCTTACGGGGCGGCGAACGTCACATCGGGGAGCGCTTCCGTTTCCGGCTGCCCGCCGTCGGCCGCCTGCGGCGGAGGCGCCCTTGGGGCGCGGCCTCAATCGTCGGCCGGGCTTGTTTTGTTCCCCAGCCCCGCCCCTTCCCGAAACCGGGAAGGGGCGGGGTAGGGGAACAAAGCCCGCCGCAGGCGGCAACGGGCCCGCAGTCAGGGCCTCAGCCCGCCGGCGTACGCAGCGCCGCCACCAGCAGCGGTGTCACCTGCGCGACCTGCCACGCCCGCGCACCGTGCGCGGAGAGGATCCCGGAGACCGTCTCCGGAGAAGGCTCCGCCGGCGGCTCCCAGCACAGGCGGCGCACCGTGTCCGGGGCGATCAGGTTCTCCTGCGGCATGTTCAGTTCCTCCGCCAGCGCGGAGACCGCCGTGCGGGCGGCCGAGAGGCGGGCCGCGGCCGCGGGGTCCTTGTCCGCCCAGGCGCGGGGCGGCGGCGGGCCGGTCAGCGGCTGGCCGGGCTGCGGCAGCTCGGAGTCGGGGATCGCGCGGGCGCGGTCGACCGCGGCCTGCCAGCCTTCGAGCTGCTTGCGGCTCATGCGGTGCCCGAAGCCGGGGAGCGCCGCGAGGGCGTGCGCGTTCGGCGGCGGGTTCAGGGCGGCCTCGATGATCGCGGCGTCGCCGAGCACCTTGCCGGGCGAGACGTCGCGCCGCTGCGCGATCAGGTCGCGCGCGGTCCACAGCTCGCGGACCACGGCCATCTGCCGGCGCCGCCGGACCTTGTGCATGCCGGACGTGCGGCGCCACGGATCCTTGCGCGGCGGCGCGGGCGGGGCGGCGGCGATGGCCGCGAACTCCTCGCGGGCCCACTCCAGCTTGCCCTGCCGGTCCAGCTCCGCCTCCAGGGCGTTGCGCAGGTCCACGAGCAGTTCCACGTCGAGCGCGGCGTAGCGCAGCCAGGGGTCGGGCAGCGGGCGGGTGGACCAGTCGACGGCGGAGTGGCCCTTCTCCAGGGCGTAGCCGAGCACGTTCTCGACCATGGCGCCGAGGCCGACGCGGGCGAATCCGGCGAGCCGTCCCGCCAGCTCCGTGTCGAAGAGCCGCGACGGTGTCATCCCTATCTCGCGCAGGCACGGCAGGTCCTGCGTGGCGGCGTGCAGCACCCACTCGGCGTCGCCGATGGCCGCGCCGAGCGTGGACAGGTCGGGGCAGCCGACGGGGTCGATCAGGGTGGAGCCCGCGCCTTCGCGGCGGAGCTGTACGAGGTAGGCGCGCTGGCCGTAGCGGTAGCCGGAGGCGCGCTCCGCGTCGACGGCGACGGGGCCCGTGCCCGCTGCGAACGCCGCGACGACCTCGGCCAGGGCATCGTTGTCAGCGACGACCGGCGGGATGCCTTCGCGTGGTTCCAGCAGGGGGATCGGCGCCGAATCGACGTCGTCCGGGGGAGCGCCCCCGGTGGTTCGCAGTGTCGTGTCTTCTGCGGTCTCTTGGGCGTCGGTCACCGGTCAAGGGTATCTGTGTATGGCAAGCGCCCGCCGACGGTACGTCCCCTCGACGGGCGTGGTGCCGATTCCAGGGGCGCGCGGCGCCCGCCGGGAGCGGTCAGTGGATGATGCCGGTGCGCAGCGCGACGGCGACCATTCCGGCGCGGTCGCCGGTGCCGAGCTTGCGCGCGATGCGGGCGAGGTGGCTCTTGACGGTGAGCGCGGACAGGCCCATCGAGACGCCGATGGCCTTGTTGGACTGGCCCTCCGCGACCAGTCGCAGCACCTCGACCTCCCGGCCGGAGAGCTCGCGGTAGCCGCCGGGGTGGCCGGGGGCGCCGGGCGGGCGGCGGTGCATGCGGGCCGCGGCGGCGGAGCCGATGGGCGCGGCGCCGGGGCGGCCGGGCAGGCCCAGGTTGGTACGGGTGCCGGTGACGACATAGCCCTTGACGCCTCCTGCCAGGGCGTTGCGCACGGCGCCGATGTCGTCGGCGGCGGACAGGGCCAGCCCGTTGGGCCAGCCGGCGGCGCGGGTCTCGGACAGCAGGGTGAGCCCCGAGCCGTCGGGAAGGTGGACGTCGGCCACGCAGATGTCGCGCGGGTTGCCGACGCGAGGGCGTGCCTCCGCGATGGACGACGCCTCGATCACATCTCGCACGCCGAGCGCCCAGAGGTGGCGGGTGACGGTGGAGCGGACGCGGGGGTCGGCGACGACGACCATGGCCGTCGGTTTGTTCGGGCGGTAGGCGAGGCTCGCAGGTTGCTCGAGGAGAACGGACACCAAGCCTCCAGGGGGGAGTGGCGGGGGGACGGTGCCGGCGTGGGGGGTGTGCCGGGGCGATCCGTATGGGAAGGGTCACAAGCCTCTTCGGCAGCGAAGCGTCCCGGCTTTAGGGAATGATCACGAATTGATGAGTAACAATTCGGGCAATTCGGACGGTTGGTCGATCAACGACTCTGCGGGTCCCGGCGCTGGGGAAGCGTCACCACCCCGGCCTCCGGACCCCCGCCCGGCGGCAGCCCCGCGATCTGACACAGCAGGTCGCACCAGGCGGCGAGGTGCGCCGCCGTGTCCGGCACGCCGCCGGACCCCGCCGTACCCTGGCCCGCCGCGGCCTGCCCCGCCGGGCCCGCGGGCGGCTCCGCCGGCGACCACGAGGCCCGGATCTCGATGCGCGTCGACGGCTCCCGCTCCCGCAGCCCCCCGAAGTAGTGCGAGCTCGCCCGGGTCACCGTCCCGCTCGGCGCCCCGTACGGCACCCGCCGGGCCTCCAGCGCGCCCGTCAGCCACGACCAGCACACCTCCGGCAGCAGCGGGTCCGCCGCCATCTCCGGCTCCAGATCGGCGTGCACCAGCGTGACCAGCCGGAACGTACCGCCCCACGCCTCGTGGCCCGCCGGGTCGTGCAGCAGGATCAGCCGGCCGTCCGCCAGCTCCTCGTCGTCGACGACGACCGCGGCCTCCAGCGCGTACGAGAAGGGGGCGAGCCGCTGGGGCGGCGGTGTCGCGTCCAGCTCGATCTCGGGCCGCAGGCGCACTCCTTGCAGTCCCGCGACCGCTTGCCGGAAGACGGACGGGGAGTCCTCCCCATCCTCGTCGTCCGGACCGTCCGAGAGGTGTCCCTGCGCCGCAGCCATGCCCGGAAGACTAGGCGGAAGGTGGCCCCGTTCCGGGTAGGACACCCACATGGGCGGGTCACTCGTTCGGCCCGTGCGAAGATTTGGGGCATGAGTGAGCGCAGGGAGCCCAGCCAGCCCGCCAGCCAGCAGCAGACCGGCCGCACCGCGGCGTACGACTCGGCGTTCCTGAGGGCGTGCCGACGCGAACCGGTGCCGCACACACCGGTGTGGTTCATGCGCCAGGCGGGCCGCTCGCTGCCGGAGTACCGCAAGCTCCGCGAGGGCATCCCCATGCTGGACTCCTGCATGCGGCCCGACCTCGTCACCGAGATCACCCTCCAGCCGGTCCGGCGCCACGGCGTCGACGCCGCGATCTTCTTCAGCGACATCGTCGTCCCGCTGAAGGCCATCGGCATCGACCTGGACATCAAGCCCGGCGTCGGCCCGGTCGTCGCCGAGCCGATCCGCACCCGCGCCGACCTGGACCGGCTCCGCCCGCTCGACGCCTCCGACGTGCCGTACGTCACCGAGGCCATCGGCATGCTCACCGCCGAGCTCGGCGCCACCCCGCTCATCGGCTTCGCCGGGGCGCCCTTCACCCTGGCCAGCTATCTGGTCGAGGGCGGCCCCTCGCGCAACCACGAGCACACCAAGGCGCTCATGTACGGCGACCCCGAGCTGTGGGCCGACCTCCTCGACCGGCTCGCGGACATCACCGCCTCCTTCCTGAAGGTGCAGATCGCGGCCGGGGTCTCGGCCGTGCAGCTCTTCGACTCCTGGGTCGGCGCGCTCGCCCCCGCGGACTACCGCCGCTCCGTCATGCCCGCCTCCGCCAAGGTCTTCGACGCCGTCGCCGGACTCGGCGTGCCGCGCATCCACTTCGGCGTCGGCACGGGCGAGCTGCTCGGCCTCATGGGCGAGGCGGGCGCGGACGTCGTCGGCGTCGACTGGCGGATCCCGCTGGACGAGGCCGTCCGCCGGGTCGGCCCCGGCAAGGCGCTCCAGGGCAACCTGGACCCGGCCGTCCTCTTCGCCGGCCGCGAGGCGGTCGAGACGAAGACCCGCGAGATCCTCACCGCCGCCCGTGGCCTGGAGGGCCACGTCTTCAACCTGGGCCACGGCGTGCTCCCGACGACGGACCCGGACGCCCTGACCCGCCTCGTGGAGTTCGTCCACGAGCAGACGCTGCGCTAGGCCTGTCCGGATTTTGCGGTCGGGTGCGGGTGGTTGTTGCCCGCACCACCGCTGCGCGGCGGTGTCCTCAAACTCCCCCAGCTACCGCTGGGAGGTGCCCCCACGGGCTGTTTCGGCTGATGTGGGTGTGCAATTCAGCCCGTGGGGACACCCCCGGACGAAGTCTGGGGGAGGTAGACCGTCCGCCGCCCGCCCCGGTCACGCCCCCGCTTCCCGGACCGCCGCGGCCGCCTTGCGGGCCGCGACCAGTACCGGGTCCCACACCGGTGAGAACGGTGGCGCGTAGCCCAGGTCCAGCGCCGTCATCTGATCCACCGTCATCCGGGCGGTCAGGGCCACCGCCGCCACGTCCACCCGCTTCGCGGCGCCCTCCCGGCCCACGATCTGGGTGCCGAGCAGCCGCCCCGTACCGCGCTCGGCCAGCATCTTCACGCGCATGGGCCGGGCTCCCGGGTAGTAGCCGGCGCGGCTCGTCGACTCGATCGTCGCCGTCACGAAGCGCAGGCCCACCGCCCGCGCCCCGGCCTCCAGCAGGCCCGTGCGGGCGATCTCCAGGTCGCACACCTTGCTGACGGCCGTGCCCACCACCCCGGGGAACGTGGCGTAGCCGCCGCCGATGTTGGTGCCGATGACCTGGCCGTGCTTGTTCGCGTGGGTGCCCAGGGCGATGTGCCGGGTGCGGCCGGAGACCAGGTCCAGCACCTCCACGCAGTCGCCGCCCGCCCAGACGTTCTCGTGGCCCCGCACCCGCATCGCCAGGTCCGTCAGCAGCCCGCCGGACTCCCCGAGCGGCAGCCCGGCCGCCTCGGCGAGCGCCGTCTCGGGGCGTACGCCCAGGCCGAGCACGACCACGTCCGCCGGGTACTCCTTCGCCGCGGTCGCGACCGCGGCCACCCGGCCGTCCGGGCCGGTGACGATCCCGGTGACCTCGGCCTCCGTCACCACCTCGATGCCCATCCCGCACATCGCCTCGTGCACCAGCGCGCCCATGTCCGGGTCGAGCGTGGACATCGGCTGCGCGGACCGGTCGACGACGGTCACCTGGAAGCCGCGGTGCACGAGCGCCTCCGCCATCTCCACGCCGATGTACCCGGCGCCCACCACCACGGCCCGGCGGCCCGCCGCCCGGGTGAGCCCGTCGATCAGGGCCTGGCCGTCGTCCAGGGTCTGCACCCCGTACACCCCGGGGGCGTCGACACCCTCCAGGCGCGGCCGCACCGGCCGGGCGCCCGTCGCCACGACGAGGTGGTCGAAGTGGTGCCAGCGGTCCGTGCCGCCCTCCAGGTCGCGGGCCCGCACGCGCTGCCGCGCCACGTCGATGTCGGTCACCTCGGTGCGCATCCGCAGATCGATGCCGCGCTCGCGGTGCTCCTCGGCCGTACGGGCGATCAGCGCGTCCGGGCCGTCGACCTCGCCGCCCGCCCAATAGGGGATGCCGCAGGCGGAGAAGGAGGTGAAGTGTCCGCGCTCGAAGGCGGTGATCTCCAGCGAGCCGGGCCCCCGGTGCCGCCGGGCCCGCGAGGCGGCGGACATCCCCGCGGCGTCGCCCCCGATGACCACCATGCGCTCCGGTGCGACCATCTGTGTCCCCTCTCGCCGTGCCTGGAACGCGGCTGCGCCGATGTGCCCTCAACCGCCGGACGGGCCCGATTCTTCCGCAGGGCGGGCGCTCGCGAACGTCAGGAAGACCGTTTCCCGCTCGCCGCTCAGGCGCACGTCGAAGCGGTACCCCCGGTGCGTCGCCGGATCCCTCGCCGCGAGGAGCGTCGCCCGGCGCTCGGCGGGCAGGCCCAGGAGCAACTCGTCGTCCTGCGGGAAGGCGAGGTACACCCGGGTGAACAGGCCCCGGCTCAGGCCGGGCACGAAGACGCACAGGGAGAGGAAGGGCGCGCCGCCGGGCGGCAGCGTCCGCAGGACGTAACGGCCGTCCGCGCGGGTGGGCACACGGGCGAAGCCGGTGAAGGTGACGCCGTCGCGGTCCAGGCTGCCGGGCGCGCCCGTGAGCGAGCCGTCCGGGGCCGCCTGCCAGAACTCCAGCAGCGCGCTCGGCACGGGCGCGCCCTCGCCGTCGTACACGTACCCGTGCACGGTGACGGTGTCCGGGTGCCCGGCGGGCGCGAGTTCACCACCGCCCGGCACCGGCAGCGCCTCGCCGAAGAAGGGGCCGATGGTCTGCGAGGGCGTGACGGGGAGGGACATTCAGCGGCTCCCTTCGGCCGGGGTGGCGGCGGGCCCGTCCAGGACGATGTCCCAGTGGTAGCCGAGCGACCACTCGGGCACGTTGAGGGCGGGGTCGTAGGCGGCGACCAGGCGGGCTCTCGCCGCCGGGTCGCCGATGGCGCGCCAGATCGCGTCGTGCGGCGTCAGCGGGTCGCCGGGGAAGTACATCTGCGTCACGAGGCGCTGGGTGAACGCCGTGCCGAAGAGGGAGAAGTGCACGTGCGGCGGGCGCCAGGCGTTGGTGTGGAGGTTCCAGGGATAGGCGCCGGGGCGCACGGTGGTGAAGTGGTAGCGGCCGTCGTCGTCGGTGAGGCAGCGGCCCGCGCCGGTGAAGTTCGGGTCGAGGGGCGCGGCGTGCCGGTCGGCCCCGTGGGCGTAGCGGCCGGCCGCGTTGGCCTGCCACACCTCCACCAACTGGCCCCGCACCGGACGGCCGTCGCGGTCCAGGACCCGGCCGGAGACGGTGATGCGCTCGCCGAGCGGCTCGCCGCCGTGCTGCCGGGTCAGATCGCTGTCCAGCGGGCCTACGTCGGCCCGCCCGAAGACGGGACCGGTCAGCTCGACGGCGTCGGGCGCGACGACGGGCACGGGAGGCCGGGCGGGCTGCCGTGGCGCGATGCCCCGGTAGGGGACGGAGTCGCCCGCGGGCGCGCCGTTCGCGCGGTCCACGGCGGGGAGGACGGGTATCCGACGGATCAGCTGTTCCTGGAGGGGTTCCGATGCCATGGGCGACCCCTACCCCGGCGCCCCCGCAAGTGATCCCCGGCCGCCCGGCGCGCGCCGTCCGTGCGTGATTCCCGGCCAGGACTCCCGGCCGGGGCCGGGCTCAGCGTTCGAGGACCAGCGCCTGCCCCTGCCCCACCCCGATGCACAGCGCCGCCAGCCCCACGCCCGCGCCGGCCGCCGCCAGCTGATGGGCGACCGACCCCACCAGCCGGGCACCCGAGCACCCCAGAGGATGGCCGATCGCGATCGCCCCGCCGCGCGGGTTGACCACCCCGGGATCGAGCTCCGGCCACTCGGCGAAGCACCCCAGCACCTGCGCCGCGTACGCCTCGTTCAGCTCGAAGTGCGTCACGTCCGCGAACGTCCGGCCGGCCTTGGCCAGGACGCGCCGCACGGCCTCGACCGGACCGAGGCCGTACAGATCCGGCTCGATGCCGGTGACGGCCGAGGCCCGCACGCGCGCCAGCGGCTCCCGGCCGGTCGCCCGCAGCCCCTCCTCGTCGCACAGCAGCAGCGCGGCCGCGCCGTCGTTCAGCGGCGAGGAGTTGCCCGCGGTGACCGTGCCGTTCTCCTTGCGGAAGGCCGGCTTGAGCCGGGCGAGGGCCTCGGCGGAGGTGTTGTCCCGGATGGTCTCGTCGCGCGGCAGCAGCACGTCCGGCAGGGGCACGACCTCGGCGTCGTACGCGCCCTCCTTCCACGCCCGCGCCGCCTTCCGGTGGCTGGCGAGCGCGAAGGCGTCCTGCCGCTCCCGGCCGATGCCGTGCTTGTCGGCGATCAGCTCGGCGCCCTCGCCCAGCGGCGTCGTCCACCGCCGCGGCATGGCCGGATTGGTCATCCGCCAGCCCAGGGTCGTGGAGAACATCTCCTGGTGGGCGGCGGGAAAGGCCCGTTCGGGCTTCGGCAGGACGTAGGGGGCCCGGCTCATCGACTCGACGCCGCCCGCGATCACCACCGACGCGTCCCCGAGCGCGATCGCGCGGTACGCGTGCACCACCGCCTCCAGCCCGGAGGCACACAGCCGGTTGACCGTCACGCCGGGCACCGAGACCGGCAGCCCGGCCAGCAGCACCGCCATGCGGGCGACGTCGCGGTTCTCCTCGCCGGCGCCGTTGGCGTTGCCGAGCACCACGTCGTCGACACGGGCCGGGTCCAGACCGGGCGACCGGTCCACCACGGCCCCGACGACGTGCGCCGCGAGGTCGTCGGGGCGCACCGCGGACAGCGCGCCGCCGTACTTGCCCACCGGGGTGCGCACGGCGTCCACGACGAACACATCCCGGACCCGGTCGTTCATGGCTGCTCCGTAAGTCGTCGGGCGCTCCCAGGGGAATCCGCCCGGTGAACTCCCGTTCACCGGCGAACCCGCGACGAGTCTCGGGGCGCGGCGCTCGCGCTGTCAACGCCGGTGCGGGGCCGTCACCGGCCCGCGGCGGGCCGCCCGGGCCCGGCCCACGGACCGGCCCCCGGCGCCGGAGGAGCGTTTGAGAGAGTGGGGGCATGAGCGACATTCCCAGGCAGCGCCCCGGTCGTCACGTGGTGGTCATCGGCGGCGGGATCTCCGGGCTGGCGGCGGCCCACCGGCTGGTGACGGGCGGCGCGCGGGTCACGCTGCTGGAGGCCTCCGGGCGGCTCGGCGGCAAGCTCCACGCCGGTGAGATCGCCGGGGTGCCGGTGGACCTGGGTGCCGAGTCGATGCTCGCCCGGCGGCCGGAGGCGGTCGAACTGGCCCGCGCGGTCGGCCTCGCGGAGCGCCTCCAGCCCCCGGCCACCGCCACCGCCGGCATCTGGACGCGCGGCAGCCTGCGGCCGATGCCCAAGGGCCACATGATGGGCGTGCCCGGCGACCTCGCCCCGCTCGCCGCCTCCGGGGTCCTCTCGGACGAGGGCCTCGCCCGGGTGGCCCGCGACGCCGAACTGCCGCCCACCGAGGTCGGCGAGGACGTCGCCATCGGCCGCTACGTCGCGGACCGCATGGGCCGCGAGGTCGTGGACCGGCTGGTGGAGCCCCTGCTCGGCGGCGTCTACGCGGGCGACCCGTACCGCATCTCGATGCGCGCCGCCGTGCCGCAGCTCTTCGAACTCGCCCGTACGCACCGGTCGTTGATCGACGGTGTGCGCGAGGTCCAGCGGCGGGCCGCCGCGCGGCAGCAGGCCGGGCCGGTCTTCATGGGCATCGACGGCGGGATCGGGCGGCTGCCGCTCGCGGTCGCCGACGCGGTCCGCGCGGCGGGCGGCGAGATCCGCACGGACGCCCCCGTGAGCGCGATCGGCCGGGACGCCGACGGCTGGTGGGTCGCCCTGGACACCGGGCGGCTGACGGCCGACGCGGTCGTCGTCGCCACCCCGGCGGGCGCCGCCGCCCGCCTCCTGGACGGCACGGCGGGCGCCGCGGCCGCGGAGCTCGCGACCGTGGAGTACGCCTCGATGGCCCTGGTCACCATGGCCTTCCGCCGCTCCGACACCGCCGGGCTGCCCGACGGCAGCGGCTTCCTCGTGCCGCCGGTCGACGGCCGGAAGATCAAGGCGTCCACCTTCGCGAGCAACAAGTGGGGCTGGATCGCGGACGCCGGCCCGGACACGTTCGTGCTGCGCACCTCGATCGGGCGGTTCGGGGACGAGGCCGACCTGGAGCGCGAGGACTCCGAGCTGGTGGCGATGTCGCTGAAGGACCTCGGTGACGCGGTCGGCCTGGCGGCGGCCCCGGTGGAGACCCGCGTCGACCGGTGGACCGGCGGCCTGCCGCAGTACCCCGTCGGGCACCTCGGCCGCGTCGCCCGGATCCGTGACCACGTGGGCGCCGTGCCGGGCCTGCGGGTCTGCGGCGCCGCCTACGACGGGGTGGGCATCCCGGCCTGTGTCGCCAGTGCGCACCGGGCCGCCGACGAGATCCTGGCGGCCCTGACCCCCCTGGTCCCGGGCGCCGGAAGCGGCGAGTGACAATAGGGACATGACTGACGCCCCTGAGAAGATCCAGAACGCCGGCAAGAAGGCGAAGGACCTCAACGAGGTCATCCGCTACACCCTCTGGTCCGTGTTCAAGCTCCGCGACGTCCTGCCCGAGGACCGCTCCGGCTACGCCGACGAGGTGGAGGAGCTGTTCGCGCAGCTCGCCGAGAAGGACGTCACCGTCCGTGGCACCTACGACCTCTCGGGTCTGCGGGCCGACGCCGACGTGATGATCTGGTGGCACTCCGAGACCTCGGACGCCCTCCAGGACGCGTACAACCGCTTCCGCCGCACGCGGTTCGGCCGCACCCTGGAGCCGGTGTGGTCGAACATGGCGCTGCACCGCCCCGCGGAGTTCAACAAGTCGCACATCCCGGCGTTCCTCGCCGACGAGACGCCGCGCGACTACGTCAGCGTCTACCCCTTCGTCCGCAGCTACGACTGGTACCTGCTGCCCGACGAGGACCGCCGCCGCATGCTCGCGGACCACGGCAAGATGGCGCGCGGCTACCCCGACGTCCGGGCCAACACGGTGGCGTCCTTCTCGCTGGGCGACTACGAGTGGATCCTCGCCTTCGAGGCGAACGACCTCTACCGCATCGTCGACCTCATGCGCCACCTGCGCGCCTCCGAGGCCCGCAAGCACGTCCGCGAAGAGGTCCCGTTCTACACGGGCCGCCGCAAGGCGGTCGCGGAGCTCGTCGCCGACCTGGCGTAACACGGACCGGCCGGGCGGCCCGGATCTCCGGCCCGCCCGGCCGCCGTGCCTAGGGCCTGTCCGGCGGATCTTTGTCAGTCTGCGGGCCGGTTGCCTCCCCCAGACTCCGTCCGGGGGTGCCCCCCCAGAGGTGCCCCCAACGGGCTGAATTGCGCACCCGCATCAGCCACATCCAGCCCGTCCGGCGCTTGAGGACACCGCCGCGCAGCGGTGGTGCGGACGACGACCACCCGCAGACGACGGACCACAAGAACCACCGGACAGGCCCTAACCGACCGTGCCGGCCGTAGCCTTCGCGCCCGACGTCGCCACCGGCTCCTGCCGGGGCCCGCAGTACGCGCGGCGGCCCGGCACCGCGCCGGTCAGCAGGTACTTCTCCACGTGCCGGTTGACGCACGCGTTCGGCCCGTACGCGATCCCGTGCGTGCCCGCGCCCCGTTCGGTCACCAAGGACGAGCCCGGCAGCCTCCGGTGGAGCTCCACCGCGCCCTCGTACGGCGTCGCGGCGTCCCGCTCCGAGGCCAGCAGCAGCGTCGGCGGCAGCGCGCGCGGTGCCGCTCCGACGTCGAGGGCGCGCTGCTGGTGCGCGCTCCAGAAGGCGCACGGCAGGTTCATCCAGGCGTTCTGCCAGGTCTCGAACGGCGCCCGGCGGGCGAGCCGGGTGTTGTCCCGGTCCCACACCGACCAGGAGCGCGGCCAGGCCGCGTCGTTGCACTCGACGGCGGTGTAGACGGCGTTGGAGTTCTCGCTCGCCCGCGCGGCCGCCGGGTCGGGCGCCGCGAGGGTGCGCAACGCCCGGTCGTCACCGCGCAGATACGCCGACAGCGCGTCCGCGCTCCGGGCCCAGTGGCTGTCGCTGTAGCCGACCTGGAGGAAGGCCGAGTGCAGCTCCCCGGGGCCGACCCTGCCGCCCGCGGCCCGCCGGGAGAGCCGCTGCCGGGCCCGGTCGTAGGCCGCGGCCACCTGCTGCGGCGTGCGGCCCAGGTGATAGACCGCGTCGTGCTTGGCCACCCAGCGGCGCCAGTCGCCCCAGCGCCGTTCGAAGGCGGCGGACTGGACGAGGTTGCTGTCGTACCAGATCTTGCCCCGGGTGGGGTCGACCACGCTGTCGAAGACCATCCGGCGCGCGTGGCCGGGGAAGAGCGTGGCGTAGAGCGCGCCGAAGTACGTGCCGTACGACGCCCCCATGTAGTTGAGCTTCCTCTCGCCGAGCGCCGCGCGCAGGACGTCCAGGTCGCGGGCGTTGTTGAGGCTGTTGTAGTGCGGCAGGTCCCGCCCGGCCCTGCGCGCGCAGCCCTGCGCGTACGACCTGGCCTCGGCGAGCCGCTCCCGTTTGTACGCGGCGGTGGGGTGTTCCTCGGCCTGGGTGGGGGTCTTGGTGAAGCGCGCCGGGTCGGCACAGGACAGCGGTGCCGAGCGGCCGACGCCGCGGGGCGCGTACCCCACGAAGTCGTAGGCCCTGGCCGTGCTCTGCCACTGCTTGACCGCGGTGAGCAGCGGGAAGAACATGCCGGACCCGCCCGGTCCGCCGGGGTTGTAGACGAGCGCGCCCTGGCGCTGGGAGCGGGTGCCGAGGGACCGGGCGCGGCTGACGGTGAGGCCGATGTGCTTGCCGCCGGGGTGGGCGTAGTCGAGGGGGACGGAGACGATGCCGCACTGCACGGGTGCGGGCAGTTGCTCGGAGGCGGGGCAGGCGCCGAAGCGGATGCCCTTCGCGGCGGCCTGCCGGGCGGCGAGCTCCACCCCGTGGGCCTCGGCGCGGCCGCCGGGGGGCCGCGCCGCACCGGGGCCGTGGGCCGGTGCGGGGGCCGCCGTGAGCGCGGTGAGGACCAGGGATCCGAGGGCTCCGTACAAGGCTGCTGATCTCACTGGCCATCCCTTCGCGGTGCTAATCCGACAAAAGGGATAATTGATTTAGTGGTGGATGAAGTACAGCACCCACGCCCGGTGTCGGGCGCATTGGGCACGATGGGCTCAGCGGCGGCCGTCTGCCCGACGGGCCGTCAGTAACGGTGGTCGCGCAGGGTTTCGGCGAGGGCGGAGCGCAGCTCGGGGTCGGTGAGCGCCTTGCGGCCCTTTATGGCGAGCGCGGTGAGCAGGCCCGCCTCGTCGCCCGCGGCACCGGTCGCCGCGCGGGAGGGGAGCAGCCTCCGGCGGGGCAGCCCGCCGGAGAGGTCGCCGAGCAGTTCCTGCCCCGCGGGCGAGGCCCAGCTCGTATAGGGGTGGATCTCGATCCGGGCGATCGCGAGGCAGGCGCCCGTGAGCAGCAGCGGGAGCGAGAACCAGGCCGCCACCTGCCCCTGGTCCGTCCCCGGCCGCGCCAGCAGCACGGCCGTCGCACCGGTCACCAGGATCAGCAGGCAGGCCCCGCGGACCTGCCGCACTGCGGCGGACATGTGCGTACGGGCCGGGGCGGGCACCGCGAGCCCGGCGGCGGTCAGCCGGTCGGCCAGCGCCCGCACGGCGTCGGCGGCGGCGTGCGCGGTGCGCACCTCGGGCACCGGCGACTGGCCCTCCGGCCCTATGGCGGTGATCACCGAGCGCTCCAGCTCGTCGCGTCCCACCGGGTCGACGACCGTCGCCCAGCCGGTGTGGGCCAGCAGCAGCCGGTGCTGCCGGCCCATCGTGACCAGCGCGAGGTCGGTGACCCGGTGCGGGCCGCCGGCGAGGAACGCCGCTTCGTAGAGCGTCAGCGTCCGGAGCCGGACGCCGCCCGGAGCGGGCTCCGGGGCCTGCCCGGCGGCGGCCGCGGCCAGGCAGAGACGGCCGCAGGTGAGGAAGGCCGCGGCCCAGGCGACGAGCAGGAGGATGACCCACATACAGGATGTGTACTCGACCGTCCCGTGATCCCGCCATCGGTCGGACCGACATCCGGGCGGTTATTCCGTCCGGATACGGCCGACGGGCTGCCCGGAGCCGCTCAGCCGCAGCGGCGGCCGGTGTTGATGCAGCGCACGGCGGTCGCCATGAGGGCGCGCGGCATCACGTTTTCGAAGTCGGCGTGGTCCGTGACCGGTGCGCGCAGTTCCTCGGGGAAGCTGTCGACCGCGTAGACCGGGCCCGGTGGCACGCTGTAGGTCAGCGTCATCCGCAGCTGCGGCACGGGCGTGCGGCCGCGGGGGCAGCGGCCCGTCGAGGCGTCCGGGAAGCCGATGTGCGAGCGGTGGTCGGCGCTGTCGGTGTGCCTGCCGTCCCAGCAGCTGGGGAAGTCCAGCAGCCGCACGACCCGGCTGCCGGACGGGCACAGCGGATACCTGTCCGTGAAGGCGCGGTCGGTGAAGCCGGTGCACGTCCACCGCGCGCGGGCGTTCGCCGTCCCGTTCGTGAGGGCCTTCGCGTCGCCGGTGATCACCCGCAGCGCGTCGGGCATCGCGCCGACGCGGGCGGCCGGGCTGCCGCGGAAGGTGAGCGCGACGCTGTCGGCGGTCAGGACGCGCCCGGGGTTGGCCCGGTCGCTCGCCCCGTGCCCCTCGGCGCTCCGGTTCAGGACGCGCAGGACGGGCCAGAAGTACGCCGACTTGTCGCCCTGCGCGCACGTGGTGCCCGCGGCGCGCAGCGAGTCGTCGGTGGAGAAGGCGTCGGTCGAGCGGTTGCCGACGTAGTCGTGCAGGTGGTGGGCGCCGTTGGTGACGCCCGGGGTGACGATGAAGTTGTCGGGGTTGCGGTGGCCGTTCTCGTTGCGGCCGCAGCGGGCGGTGAAGGAGCCGGTGGAGGCGTCCGGCCCGTTCCGGGGGTCGCGGGGGGCGGGCCGCGCGGTGCGGATGTCGGCGAAGTCCGCGGCGGACGGGCCCGCGTGGGCGTGACCGCCGTCGGGTGACGCCGCGCCGGACGAGGGGTCGGGGTGGGCGGAGGCGCTGCCCGTGACGGCGACGAAGGTGCCCGCCGAGCCGAGCAGCGCGAGTAACGCGATGAGGACGAGGTGCTTGGCGCCGAGCCGGCGCCGGTGACGTACGGGCATGGGAACTCATTTCTCCGACGGTTGGGGGGATGAAGGGGATGAAGAAGGCGAAGGGGGTGAAGAGGATTCGGCGGGGGACGAAGGGGATTCGTGGGACGAGGGGGCCGCGGAAGGCGTGGTGGTGTCCGGGGACGGTTCGGGCCGGGTGGCGGCCGGAGGGAGCGGGAAGGCGCTGGGCGGGCGGATGCCCGACGGGATCGCGGTCGGCGGGGGCGGCTGCCGGAGCTTCGTGCCGGCCGCGATGCCGTCGAAGTCGACCAGGCCCGTGTCCTCCAGCACCTTCATGTGGTCGAGGACCGTGGTGTTCGCGTCGTCGGCGAGCTCCCGTACCGCCGCGTTGCGGGTGGTGGCCCGCACCTGGGCGACGACCGTGAAGACCGTGCCGTGCGCGAGCCGCAGGATGTTGGTGAACTCCCGGTCGTAACGGCCGCCCCGCGCCGCCGCGAGCCGGGTCAGCCACTGCCGCTGCTGGGCACTGGGCTGGCTCGGCAGGTCCAGGCCCAGCCGGGCCGCGACGTCGCGGACGTGCCGGTCGAGCGCGGTGTGGCCCTCGACGAGGTGCTCGCCCGCCCGCCGCACGGCGGCCGTGGTGCCGCGCTCCTCGGCCTGCTGCCCGGCGGGCAGCTCCCAGAGCCCGGCCTGCCGGACGCGGTCGACGAAATCGCGGTCGAGCGCGGACAGCGGCCCGTACGGCGTGGCCACGGACCCCGCGGTGAGGTCGACGGCCCCGGTGCCGGTGCGGTCGCGGTAGGACCAGAGGGGGAAGAGCAGCGCGGCGAGGGTCGCCGTCAGCGCGGTGACGACCAGGCCGGTGCCGGTGAACGATCGCATGATGCCTCCTCGTGCGGCACCGCACCGTAGGCCCTGCGCGCTGATCGGCAAGGGGCTTCCGCGAGCCCGGCCGCCGGGGGCCGCCCCGGAACCGGGGCCTGGCCTGGACCTTCACCCGCTTCCCGGGAGCCGGCCCGCGGATGTGGCCTGCGTCACTGTGGGGGCGAGGTCGCCCGTGGTGGGTGGGGCGGTTGGTACGTTGACCTGTTCCGCGCCCCGCTCGCGCGTGGCCCCGGGCACTGGTGAGGCCCCGCGATCGGGGGGATGTCGCGGGGCCTCACCGTTTCAAACGGGCGGCCGATCGGGTTGGTTCCCCCGCATCTGCGGCAATATGGCGGGTGGGGGGTGGTGGTCGTGCGTGAGCGGCCGGACGGGAAGACGAGCGCCAACGGGAAGGCATACGACCCGGAGCGGCTGTTCCTGCCCCCGGACGACGACCTCGCCCCCAACCGGCCCGGCGAGACGCTCCGCGCCCGGCTCGACGCCTCCGGCACCGGCCGCGTGGCCCTGGCGCTCGCCCGCTGCCTCGGCCGGCGCCCGGCCGAGGACGTCTGGCGGCGCGCGCTCGACGCCGAACAGACCGTGGGCACGGCCCTGGACGAGCTGACGGCGGGCGGCGGCTGGGACGTGGTCCACTCGATCGTCCTGCCCGGCGACGCCGTCATCGCGCACCTCCTCATCGGCCCCGGCGGGGTCTTCGGCGTCGCCTCCAAGGCCGCGCACAAGTCCCGCGTCCAGGTCGGCGAGACCTCGGTCCGCCTGTCCCGCGAACGCCACCCGCTCCCGTACGTCCGCGAGATCCGGCACGACTGCGCGCGGGCCTCGCTCGTCCTGACGAAGGGGTGCGGCTTCCTCGTCCAGGTGCGGCCGGTCCTGGTGTTCGTGGGAGCCGAGCGCGTGGAGGTGGCGCCGTCGCTGGAGGACGTGCTGGTGCTGGAGGACCCGGCGGCGGCCACGCTCGGCGCCGGCGGCGGGGTGCTGCACCCCCGCCGTGCCGACCGCGTCCACACGGTGGCCCGTAACCGCCGCGTCTGGCTGTGGGCGTGAGAGGTCACCGCCCGGGTGAATCCTCGGCCTCTTTCGGGGCGCGCGGTGCGGTGACCCACCGCGGCTGAGCGGGCCGGTGCCAGCATGGGCGGGACGCGCGCGCTCGATCCGTCCGCCTGCCGTAGGGAGCCCTCGCAGTGCCACAACCGGGCCCTGACCGCCCTCGAACGCCCGACGGACACGGCGACGGTCGCGCTGCGGGGGCGACGCCGCGAGTGCCGGGCACCGCCACCGCGGACCCGCCGCTTTCCGGGGCCGGGGATCCGGCTTTCAGGCCCGCGCCCGGCCGGGGGCACGCGCGTGGCGGTGACGCGGGGGCGATGCCGTCGGTGCCAGCGGATGCCGGAGGCGACGTGGCTCCCTCGGGGTCCGTCGGACGCGCCCCGGGCTCGCCCCTTCCCGTGGCCGGGATCCCGGTCCTCAAGTTTGCGTCCGGATCCGGTAGTTGCCCTGCCATCGCCCCGGCCGCTCCGCCGCAGAAGCCCCGGAAGCGGCGTCTGACCGGTGTCGCCCTCGGTGTGGTCGCCGTGCTCGCCGCTGCCGCGCCTTCGGCCGCCCGGCCGCCGCGGGCCCCCGCGCTCATCGAGATCTCGCCCGGCGCCTGCGGCGCCGCCTGGCCCCATCCCCGGCCCGGCGCCCAGACCTTCGTCCTGCACAACACCTCCGCCACCGCGACCGAGGCCCGCCTCGTGGACCGTACCGGCGCCGTCCACGCCGAAGCCGAGGCACTCGCGCCCGGTACGCACAGGGCGCTGCGCGCCCGGCTCGGCCCCGGCGCGTACGCCTTCGTCTGCCTGCCCGACGACGCGGACGCCGTCACCGGCCCCACCGTGCGGATCGCCGGGCCCGCCCGGGGGAGCGGCGGCGGGCCCGCCGCCGTCCCGCTCACGAGCGAGGACCTGGTCCCGGCCGCCCTGGACTACCAGCGCTGGGTGGGCGGGCGGATGGCCGGGCTCGTGACCGCCACGGACGCCCTGCGGGCGGCCGTCGAGCGCGGCGACCGGGCCGCCGCCCGCGCGGCGTGGCTGCCCGCGCACCTCGGCTACGAGCGGCTGGGCGCCGCCTACGGCGCCTTCGGGGACACGGGCAGCGCGGTCGACGGCACCGCCGCCGGGCTCCCGGGCGGCGTGCGCGACCCGGAGTTCACCGGCTTCCACCGCGTCGAGCACGGGCTGTGGCACGGCGAGCGCGGGCCCGCCCTGCGCCGGGCCGCGCGCCGCCTCGCCACCGACGTCCGTACGCTGCGCGACACCTGGGACCGGACGCGCATGGACCCCGCCGAACTCGGCCTGCGCGCCCACGAGATCCTGGAGGACACCCTGGAGCACGAGCTGACCGGCCGCACCGACCACGGAAGCGGCACGAACCTCGCCACCGCCCGTGCGAACCTCGACGGCACCCGCGCCGTCCTCGACCGCCTCCGGCCGCTCCTGCGCGGCCGCCATCCGGACCTCGCGGGCCTGGACCGGCACCTCGCCCGCGCCGCCGCCCTGCTGGACCGCCAGGGCCCCCGTCCCGGCCACCCCCGCTGGACCCCGCTCACCCGGCTCGCCCGCGCCGACCGCGAGCGCGTCGACGCCGCCGTCGCCGACCTCGTGGAACGCCTGGCCCCCGTCGCGACCCTCTGCGAACCCCGGAGGGCACCATGACGTGGCCGCGCCGGCGCGGCCTGCTGCGGGGAGCCGCCCTGGGGCTCGGCGGGGCCATGGCCGGGAGCGTGCTCGAACGCGGCGGCCCGAGGCGGCTCCCGGACGGCGCCACCGCCGGTGCCGCGCCCCCCGGGCCGTACGCCACCGGATTCCACGGCACCCACCAGGGGGCCGTGCTCACCCCGCCCGCCCGGAGCACCGCCTTCGTCGCCTTCGACGTCACCGCGGACGGCCGGGGCGAGCTCACCGACCTGCTGCGTACGCTCACCGCGCGGGCCCGCTTCCTGACGGCCGGGGGCACGCCGCCCCCGGTCGGCATCACCGGCCCGCCCGCCGACTCCGGGCTCCTCGGCCCGAGCGTGCCCGCCGACGGCGGGCTCCGCGTGACCGTGGCCGTCGGCTCGTCGCTCTTCGACGACCGCTTCGGGCTGTCCGGCCGCGCACCGCGCCGCCTGCGCACCATGCCGGCCTTCCCGGACGACGGCCTCGACCCCGCCTGGTGCCACGGCGACCTCAGCGTCCAGCTCTGCGCCGACAGCACCGACACCGTCCTGCACGCCCTGCGCGACCTGACCCGGCACACACGCGGCGGACTCCAGATCCGCTGGCGGGCCGACGGCTTCACCGCCCCGCCCCGCCCCTCCGGCAACCCCCGCAACCTCTTCGGCTTCAAGGACGGCACCGCCAACCCCGACCCCCGCGACACCCGCCTGATGGACCGGCTCGTCTGGACCGGTGCCCACAGCGGCGAGCCCCGCTGGGCGACCGGCGGCAGCTATCAGGTGGTGCGTCTGATCCGGATGCTGGTCGAGTTCTGGGACCGCGTCTCCCGCACCGAGCAGGAGCGGATCCTCGGCCGCGACCGCGACACGGGCGCCCCGCTGGACGGCGACCGGGAGTCGGACGCGCCGCGCTACGCCCTCGACCCCAAGGGCGAGTTGATCCCGCTGGACAGCCACATCCGGCTGGCCGGCCCGCGGACCCCCGAGGCGGAGTACCAGCGGATCCTGCGCCGCTCCTACAGCTACGACCGGGGGACGGACCGCAACGGCAACCTCGACATGGGGCTGCTCTTCTGCTGCTACCAGCGGGACCCGGAGCGGCAGTTCGCCGCCGTGCAGCGGAGCCTGGCGGGCGAGCCGCTGACCGACTACGTCACCCCGTTCGGCGGCGGCTATTTCTTCGCGCTGCCCGGGGTGCGCGACGACGCGGACTTCTACGGCCGCGCCTTGACGGACGAGAGTGGGACCGCACATGCTCCGTAACGCCCATGACGGCACAGTCATCCGGTGCCCCGGCTTCGTCGCCGCGCTCGGCGCCGCCGCGCTGGCCATGGCACCGGCCACCCCCTCGAGGGCGGCGGACACCGCGTCGCCCGTCGAGCACCTGGTGGTCGTCTTCGACGAGAACGTCTCCTTCGACCACTACTTCGCCACCTACCCCAAGGCCGCCAACACCGACGGCACCCGCTTCACCCCCGCACGCGACACACCCCGCGTGGACAACCTGAGCACCGCGGGCCTGCTCGCGAAGAACCCCAACCAGTACCCGCCGAAGCGGCTCGGCCCGCGGCAGGCGATGACCTGCGACCAGAACCACTCCTACAGCCCCGAGCAGTACGCGGCCGCCGCCGGCCGGGCCGACCGCTACGTCCAGAACACCGACTCCGGGAAATGCTCGGGCAAGCTCTACGGCGAGCCCGGCCTCGTCATGGACTACTACGACGGCAACACCGTCACCGCGCTGTGGAACTACGCCCAGCACTTCAGCATGAGCGACCGCTCCTTCGGTACCACCTACGGCCCGTCCACGCCCGGCGCGATCAACCTCGTCTCCGGCCAGACCCACGGGGTGGTCTCCGTCGACCCCGCGTCCGGCACCGAACACCCGCGGCGCACACCGAAGCCCGACCCGTACGCCGTGGCCTCGCCCGGCGCCGACGGCGTCGGCACGATCGTCAACGACCCGGACCCGGCGTACGACGACTGCTCGGACAACGACCACACCGGCCGCAGTCCCCTGGCCGCCCTCCAGGGGCCCAACATCGGCGACCGGCTCGGCGAGGAGGGCGTGTCCTGGGGCTGGTTCCAGGGCGGCTTCCGGCCGAGCACCGCCTGGGACGGCCGCCGCGGCCACTACGCGAAGTGCTCCGGCGGCACCCACACCAACACCGGCGGCGCGCGGGTCGTCGACTACAGCCCGCACCACGAGCCGTTCCAGTTCTACGGGTCGACGGCGAACCCGCACCACCTGCCGCCGCGCTCGGTCGCCGAGATCGGCCACGACGGGCCCGCCAACCACCAGTACGACCTGACCGACTTCGACGCGGCCCTGCGCGCCGGACGGCTGCCCGCGGTGAGCTTCCTGAAGGCCCCGGCCTTCCAGGACGGCCACGCCGGATATTCAGGCCCTCTCGACGAACAGCACTTCCTGGTGGAGTGGATCAACAAGATCCAGAGCGCGCCGGAGTGGCGGAACACCGCCGTCGTGATCGCCTACGACGACTCCGACGGCTGGTACGACCACGCCTACGCCAAGCCGCTGAACGGCTCCCTCGACCGCGGCAAGGGACCCAGGGGCCGCGCCGTCGACGGCCCGGCCTGCCGGAAGGGGCCCGCCCCCGCCGGGGGCTACGCCGACCGCTGCGGGCCCGGCCCCCGGCAGCCGCTGCTGGTGATCTCGCCCTACAGCAAGGCCGGCACCGTCGACCACACGCCGACCGAGCAGACCTCGGTGCTGAAGTTCGTGGAGTGGAACTGGCACACCGCCCCCATCGGCGGCGCGTCCTTCGACACCCGGGCCGGGTCGCTGCTGAACCTCTTCGACTTCGAGCACCCCCACCAGCGGCGGGTGCTGCTCGACAAGGACGGCTCGGTGCGGGAGGAGCGAGAGGGCACCGCGGCGATGGCGCCGGTGACGGCGGGGCAGCCGGGCCCGCAGGCCGCCGCCGGGCCGGCCGCGCCGGCGCCGAGGGGCGGGGTGCCCATGGGCGTGGTGCTGGGGGCGGCCGTCGCCGCCGCGGGCGTGACGGCGGTCCTGCTGCGCCGGCGCAGGCGCGGCTGAGGGGTCAGCGCACGGCCGGGAAGGAGCTCGTGAAGAGCGAGCGCAGCAGCGCCTCGTCGGAGGGCGGCAGCTCCGCCACGAAGCGCGTCAGCACGACCTCGCGGTCGGCGAGGCCGTCCAGGATCCTGCGCATGCTCCGCGCCGCCAGCCCGGCCTCGTCGGCCACCGGGGCATAGGCGTACGCCCGCCCCCGCGGCGTGCGCGAGAGCACCTCCTTGCCGTGCAGCCTGGACAGGATCGTCACCACCGTGCTGTACGTCAGCTCACCGGCCAGCCGGCTCTGGACCTCGCGGGGGGTCAGCGGCCCCTCGGCGCGCTGCAACGCGGCGAGCACCTCGCCCTCCAGCGCTCCGTTCGCGCGGCGGCGGCCGCGGTGCACCACGGAGGTCGGTGTGGCTGTTTCCATGCGGGTGGCGTTTCCTTCTGCTGTTCCCGGGGCTCCGCGCGGTCACGTCTCGCGGGACGGAGGCCCAAGATCCACTGCTTTTACAAGGGTGTAGAAACGTTACGGTACCCGAACAGGCCGCCTGATTCGGAATCCACGGACATCCTTCGTACCCCAGGCGCCCGACAGGTCGTAGGGTCGAGCGGTGTTCGAACGACGAAAAGGGGCGCACGCCCGGAACCATGCCGCCCCGGCCCGCCGGAGGCGCGCCGCCCCCCGCAAGCGCAGGCTGCGTCCGGCCTACCCGCGCCCGGGGCGGCAGGGCTTCCGGCGCTGGGTGCCGTCGTGGCGCCAGAGTCTGGGGCTCTTCCTCTCCGCCGGAGGGCTGCTCACCGCCCTTGTGGCGATCATGTACATACGCACCGACATACCCGCCGACCTCAACGCCTTCGCCACCCAGCAGGACAACGTCTACTACTGGGCCGACGGCACCGAGATGGCCCGCACCGGCGAGGTCAACCGGCAGGACACCGATCTGCGGAAGATCCCCGAGCAGGTGCGGTGGGCCGCGCTCGCGGCGGAGAACGAGACCTTCTACTCCGACAGCGGCATCTCCGTGAGCGGGATGACGCGCGCGGTCTCCAAGATGGTGACGGGCGGCAGCACCCAGGGCGGATCCACGATCACCCAGCAGTACGTCAAGAACGCCTACCTCAACCAGCGGCAGACCTTCTCCCGCAAGCTCACCGAGATGTTCATCGCCATCAAGCTGGACAACAGGATGTCCAAGGACGACATCCTGGAGGGCTACCTCAACACCAGCTGGTTCGGGCGCGGCACCTACGGCATCCAGCGCGCCGCGCACGCCTACTACGGCAAGGACGTCTCCCAGCTCAACGCGAGCGAAGGGGCCTTCCTCGCCTCGCTGCTCAAGGGCGCCGGAATGTACGACCCGTCGCTGGGCGCCAAGAACCACGCGCGCGCCGTCGAGCGCTGGAAGTGGATCCTCGACCGGATGGTCACCACCGGCAAGCTCTCCAAGGAGGAGCGGGCCCGCTACACCGCCTTCCCCGAGCCGCAGGCCCCGCCGAAGCCCGCCGGGCTGACCGGGCAGACCGGCTATCTCGTGGAGACGGCACGGGCGTACGTCAGCGCCCACACCGAGGTCAGCGACCACGACTTCGACCTCGGCGGCTACCAGATCCGCACCACCTTCGAGAAGCCGAAGGTGGACGCGCTCGACAAGGCCGTCCAGGAGGTGACGGGCAAGCTCGACCCGGAGAAGCGGGACGCCGACAAGGACGTGCGCGTCGGCGCGGCCTCGGTCACCACCGACGGGCGCATCGTGGCCCTGCGCGGCGGCCCGGACTATCTCAAGCAGGGGTTCAACGACGCCAACTCCGCCGTCGTCCCCGCGGGCACCGCCTTCACGCCCTTCGTCTACGCCGCCGCGCTCGGCGACGGCATCCAGCGCGAACGCGACAAGCCCCGCACCCCGGTCACCCCCGCCACCGTCTACGACGGCGACGACCAGGTCACCCTCCTGACCCCCGAAGGCCCCTACTGGGACCGCTCGGGAAAGATCGTCAAGGGCGCCAACGACGGGGGCAGGTCGTGGGGGAAGATCAGCCTGCGGGACGCCGTCGCCCAGTCCGTCAACGCCCCGATGATGCAGCTGGGCATGGACGTGGGCCTGGACCGCGTCGGCAGCACGGCGGTGCGGACCGGCCTGCTCGCCGACAGCCTCGGCACCAAGGTGCCCGCCTTCTCCCTGGGCAACACCACGCCCAGCGCCATCCGGATGGCCGGCGCGTACGGCACGTTCGCCGCCCAGGGCATGCACAGCGAGCCCTACTCCGTGGACAAGCTGAGCCGCAACGGCAACCCCGTGACCGTGGAGAAGCCGACGGCCGAGCGGGTGCTGCCGCAGCGGGTCGCGGCGGCCGTGGACGACGCGCTGCACGACGCCGTCAAGAAGGGCAGCGCGAGCGCCGCCGGGGCGGTCGCCCCCGGCGCGGCGGGCAAGACCGGCACGGAGACGAAGAACAAATCGGCCTGGTACGTCGGATACCAGGGCAAGCTCTCGACCGCCGTCTCGCTCTGCCGCATCGACCCGACGACGCAGGAGCTGCTCCCGCTGGACGGACTCGGCGGACCAGGTGCTTGCGGCAGCGCGGGCAGCCCGCGATCCACGGCTCCCCCGCGAGCTCCGTGATCCCGATCCGGTCGGCCCCGGCCAGCCGGTGGT
>NZ_JBFBBD010000044.1:0-58777 GCF_040689515.1 Streptomyces sp. NPDC051173 | reverse complement strand
TTCCAACCTTACCAGATCCGTTTTCCGTGCCCCCCGCTTCCAGAAGAAGCAGTCGGTCCGAATTCCGTTTCCGGCCCCCTGTTGGAGCGGGGTTTTGCCTTCCAGCTTTTCGCTTTCCGGCTTCACCGACTTTATCAGATCGCTCCGGGTCGGTTTTCCCATCCGCTGCGGAACGATCCTTCACGCACAAGGCGTTCGGGGGTTCCCGCTGCGGTGGAGCCGTAAACGTACTGGACGGCCGCACCCGGATGCAAATCGAGACCGGGGCGGCCGTCCGTACGGCTGATTGTGCGTCAGACCTCGACGACCACAGGGAGGATCATCGGGCGCCGGCGGTAGGTGTCGGACACCCACTTGCCCACGGTCCGGCGGACGAGCTGCTGCACCTGGTGCGGCTCCAGCACGCCGTCGGAGGCGGACTTGGCGATGGCTTCCTCGATCTTCGGCGCCACCGCCGAGAACGTGGAGTCCTCGATGCCCGAGCCGCGTCCGTGGATCTGCGGGCCGCTCACCAGCTTGCCCGTCGTGCTGTCCACGACAAGGAAGACGGAGATGATGCCCTCGTCGCCGAGGATGCGGCGGTCCTTGAGCGAGCTCTCGGTGACATCGCCGACCGACAGGCCGTCGACGTACACGTACCCGGCCTGGACCTTGCCGACGATCTTCGCCGAGCCGTCCACCAGGTCCACCACGACGCCGTCCTCGGCGATCACGATGTGGTTCTTCGGCACGCCCGTCAGGGCGCCGAGCTCCGCGTTCGCCCGCAGGTGGCGCCACTCGCCGTGGACCGGCATGAGGTTGCGGGGCTTGCAGATGTTGTAGAAGTACAGCAGTTCGCCCGCGGAGGCGTGACCCGAGACGTGGACCTTGGCGTTGCCCTTGTGGACGACGTTGGCGCCCCACCGGGTCAGGCCGTTGATCACGCGGTAGACGGCGTTCTCGTTGCCCGGGATGAGGGACGAGGCCAGGATGACCGTGTCGCCCTGGACGATCCGGATCTGGTGATCGCGGTTGGCCATCCGGGACAGCGCGGCCATCGGCTCGCCCTGGGAACCGGTGCAGACGAGCACGACCTCGTCGTCCGGCAGGTCGTCCAGCGTCTTGACGTCGACGACCAGGCCCGCGGGGACGCGCAGATAGCCCAGGTCACGGGCGATGCCCATGTTGCGGACCATGGAGCGGCCCACGAAGGCGACCCGGCGGCCGTACTCGTGCGCGGCGTCCAGGATCTGCTGGATGCGGTGCACGTGGCTGGCGAAGCTGGCCACGATGATGCGCTTCTGGGCGCCTGCGAAGACCGTGCGCAGCACATTGGAGATGTCGCGCTCGGGCGGGACGAAGCCGGGGACCTCGGCGTTCGTGGAGTCCACGAGCAGCAGGTCGATGCCCTCCTCACCGAGCCGCGCGAAGGCGGGCAGGTCGGTGAGGCGGCGGTCCAGCGGGAGCTGGTCCATCTTGAAGTCGCCGGTGTGCACGGCCATGCCGGCCGGGGTGCGGATGGCGACCGCGAGGGCGTCCGGGATGGAGTGGTTGACCGCGATGAACTCGCAGTCGAACGGGCCGATGCCTTCCCGGTGCCCCTCCTGGACCTCCAGGGTGTAGGGGCGGATGCGGTGCTCCTGGAGCTTCGCCTCGATCAGGGCGAGGGTCAGCTTGGAGCCGATCAGCGGGATGTCCGGCTTCTCGCGAAGCAGGTACGGGACACCGCCGATGTGGTCCTCGTGGCCGTGCGTGAGCACGATGCCTTCGATGTCGTCGAGACGGTCACGGATCGAGCTGAAATCCGGCAGGATCAGGTCGACTCCGGGCTGCTCCTCCTCGGGGAAGAGCACGCCGCAGTCGACGATCAGCAGGCGGCCGCCGTACTCGAAGACGGTCATGTTGCGGCCGATCTCGCCGAGACCGCCGAGGGGCGTGACGCGCAGGCCGCCCTCGGGCAGCTGCGGCGGGGGACCGAGTTCAGGATGCGGGTGACTCAAAAGACTCTCCTCACCACGCACGCCACATGCCCTCCTGGGACACATGGCGCGCGTGACATTCGTGCACTTGCAGTTGTGTTGTCGATGTTCAGTTGTGAAGTCTGTGGGCGGGCACCCGGAGGCGCCTGCGGCCGCTAGAGCTCGACCCCGCCGGCGGAGAGGTCGCGCTTGAGCTGCTCCGTCTCCTCGGCGGAGAGCTCCACCAGCGGCAGTCGCAGCGGGCCCGCGGGCAGGCCCTGCAGCGCGAGGGCGGCCTTGGTGGTGATCACGCCCTGGGTGCGGAACATGCCGGTGAAGACCGGGAGCAGCTGCTGGTGGATCGCGGTCGCCTTCGCGACGTCACCTTCGAGGTAGGCGCCGAGCAAGGAGCGCAGGTCGGGGGTGACGAGGTGGCCGACGACGGAGACGAAGCCGACGGCGCCGACGGACAGCAGCGGCAGGTTGAGCATGTCGTCGCCGGAGTACCAGGCGAGGCGCGAGCGGGCGATGGCCCAGCTGGCGCGGCCCAGGTCGCCCTTGGCGTCCTTGTTCGCGACGATCCGGGGGTGCTCCGCCAGCCGGACGATGGTCTCGGTGTTGATCGGGACACCGCTGCGGCCGGGGATGTCGTAGAGCATCACCGGGAGGCCGGTGGCGTCCGCGATCGCGGTGAAGTGCCGGAAGATGCCCTCTTGCGGGGGCTTGTTGTAGTACGGGGTGACGGCCAGCAGGCCGTGGGCGCCCGCCTTCTCGGCGGCGCGGGCGAGCTCGACGCTGTGCTGGGTGTCGTTGGTGCCGGCTCCGGCGACGACGTGGGCGCGGTCTCCGACCGCTTCGACCACGGCACGTACGAGCTGCGCTTTCTCCGCATCGCTGGTGGTCGGGGACTCGCCGGTGGTGCCGTTGACGACAAGGCCGTCATTGCCGGCGTCCACCAGGTGCGTGGCGAGTCGCTGGGCACCTTCGAGGTCAAGGGCGCCATCTGCGGTGAAGGGCGTGACCATGGCGGTCAGGACCCGCCCGAAGGGCGTCTGCGGTGTGGAGGTCGGAGCCATGGGGGCCACGCTACTCGTTGCTCACCGTGAGGTGCTCCCTCGGGGAGTGGGAAAGGGATCCCGGCACTGCCTGCTCGGGGGTTCAAGCAGTGCCGGGTCCGTTTGTTCAGCCTAGATGAAGGTAACGAAAAGCCGCAATACGGACACCTTTGCTACCGGTGCGTACGCGGTCCCGAGCGTCACCCTGTCCGGTGCCCCCACTACGGCGCGTACCGGCGCTACGGCGCGACGCGGCCGTTCTTGTTGAACGCCTCGTAGGTGAGCGGCATGAGCTTGGCCCACTCCGCCTCCATCTTCTCGCCGACCATCTCGATCTCCCGCTGCGGGAAGGAGGGGACGGCCGCCTGCTCGTGCTGGGTGCGCAGCCCGAGGAAGTGCATCAGCGAACGGGCGTTGCACGTGGCGTACATCGAGGAGAAGAGACCGACCGGCAGCACCGAGCGGGCGACCTCACGGGCGACGCCCGCGGCGAGCATCTCCTGATAGGCCTCGTACGCCTGGCGGTAGGAGTCCTCCATGGCGCGGGTGGTCAGCTCGTGCTGCGCCTCGGTGCCCTCGACGAAGACGTACTTGCCAGGACGGCCCTCCTGGACCAGCTTGCGGTCCGCGCCCGGGACGTAGAAGACGGGCTGGAGCTCGCGGTAGCGGCCGGACTCCTCGTTGTACGACCAGCCGACGCGGTGGCGCATGAACTCGCGGAAGACGAGGATCGGGGCGCTGATGAAGAAGGTCATCGAGTTGTGCTCGAAGGGGCTGCCGTGGCGGTCCCGCATCAGGTAGTTGATGAGCCCCTTGGACCGCTCGGGGTCCTTGGTGATCTCCTCCAGGGACTGCTCACCGGCGGTGGAGACGCGGGCCGCCCACAGGACGTCGGAGTCGGCGGCGCTGTGCTTGACCAGCTCGACGGTCACATCGCCACGGAATGTGGGCTTGGCATTCTCGGTGGGGCTGTCGGTCACCGGCGGGGTCCTTCCAATCGCGTTGCTGGGGCGGCGCCCAGCCTACGGGCCACCACTGACACTCGGGCTCCGACAGAGCGGGGCCACGGGGAACGCGGTGGCCCCGGTTGAGATTTTTCACAGAAGTTGCAGAAAACGGGCACCACCGACGCGATTCGAACGTCCTTATGTGTGACAGCACTGACAGCACACACTCGAGCTTCCTAGGAGAGCGCTTCATGTTCCGCCGGCGAGAGCCCGTGCCGTTCGCCTTTGTCGCCGAGGCAGAGCGTTACCGCAGCAACGTCACGCCGCCGCCCCGAGACCGCGCGAGCCGCTCGCAGATAGCCGGTCGTGCGCTCGTGGGGCTGACGGTCGCGGCGGGTCTCGTGGGGGCGCTGTTGTTCGGAATGCCCTCGCTCCAGACAGGCGCGCAGAGCACGCACCACACGCAGCAGTCGGAGGCGAAGGACAGCCGCTGACGCGCGCCGCTCAGCGACACGACCGAGGTCCGGCCACCCTGACGTGGCCGGACCTCTCGCGCATCGATAGCCTCGCCCAATGCCCCTGCCCTTTTTGACAGCCGCCCGCGACGGTGCCCCCGTCACGACCGCCGCCGAGCCCCTGCCGCACGAGGAAGCCCCGCTCGGGCGCCGTGCCGGCCGGCCCGGCTCCTGGCAGGTGGGCGGCGCCGCCCTGCTGCTGCTCCTCGCCGCGTATCTGCTCTTCTCCGCGCTGATCATCGTGCTGGCCGGCTCGCTGCTGGTCGGCGGGGTCTGCGTGGCCGTCGCCGCCGTCGTGATCGCGGCGGCGCTGCGGCTGGTGCGGGTGGGGTCGCGGGGCTGATTTCCCCGGCCCCGCCCTTTCCCGGCCGCGTCTGATCTGCGGCTCCGCCGCGTGGGGGCTGCGCCCCGGGCCGCTTGTCTGCGGGTCGGTTGGCGCCTGCGGCGGGCTTTTCCCCTACCCGCCCCTTCCCGAAACTGGGGGCAAGCCCCCAGACCCCCGCAACACACTTCACGCGCTGTCCTCAACGGAGAAGCTTCGGCTCACGCGTCCGTGCGTACCGGTCTGCCGTCGTGCAGGGCGATCGCCCGCTGCATCGCCTTGCGGGCGCGCGGTGTGTCTCGGGCGTCGTGGTAGGCCACCGCGAGGCGGAACCACGTGCGCCAGTCGCCGGGGGCGTCCTCCGTCTCCGCCTGGCGGCGGGCGAAGACCTCGTCCGCCGAGTCGCGGTCGATGCGACCGCTCGGCGTGCGGACGAGCTCGTCGACGGGGAGGCCGCCCTCGGCCTCCAGTTCCCGTGCCAGCCGGTTGGCGTCCCGCGCGAATTTGGTGGTCTGGTAGAGGAACCAGGCACCGATGAACGGCAGCACCAGCACCGCGGCACCGAAGGTGACGGTGATGGCCGTGCCCTGCTGGATGAGCATGACGCCACGGCTGCCGACCAGGACGAAGTAGACGACCAGGACGGCGGCCAGAGCGAAATAGACGATCTTCGCGCGCACGGTGCTCAGCCCAGATCCAGGAAGTTTTCCAGGCCGAACGTCAGCCCCGGCGTGCTCACGACGCGCCGCGCGCCCAGCAGGATGCCCGGCATGAAGCAGCTGTGGTGCAGCGAGTCGTGCCGGATGGTGAGCGTCTCGCCGGTGTCACCGAACAGCACCTCCTGGTGGGCCAGCAGGCCGCGCAGCCGTACGGCGTGCACCGGCACCCCGTCGACGTCCGCGCCGCGCGCGCCCTCCAGGGCCGTCGTCGTGGCGTCGGGCTGCGGGGCGCAGCCCGCTTCCCGGCGGGCCTCGGCGATCAGCTGGGCGGTGCGGGTGGCGGTGCCGGAGGGGGCGTCCGCCTTGTTCGGGTGGTGCAGCTCGACGACCTCGACGGACTCGAAGAAACGGGCCGCCTGCCGGGCGAAGGTCATGGTGAGCACGGCGCCGATGGAGAAGTTGGGCGCGATGAGCACTCCGGTGCCCGGCTTGGCGTCGAGCCAGCCGGTCAGCCGCGCGAGGCGGTCCTCGGTCCAGCCGGTCGTGCCGACGACGCCGTGGATGCCGTTGGCGACGCAGAACTCGAGGTTGTCCATCACCGAGTCGGGGTGGGTCAGCTCGACCACGACCTGGGCTCCCGCCTCGGTCAGCGTCTCCAGCTTGTCGCCCCGGCCCAGCGCGGCCACCAGTTCCATGTCCTCGGCGGCCGTCACGGCCCGTACGGCCTCGGAGCCGATACGGCCGTGGGCGCCGATGACCGCCACGCGCAGCTTGCTCATCCTTGGTGCTTCCTTCTCTCGGGCTCGGAGACTGCTCAGGCCACGGCTTCGTCGAGCTTGGCCGCCTGCTTGTCCTTCAGCGGGCCGATGACGGACAGCGAAGGACGCTGCCCCAGTACATCGCGGGCCACCGAGCGGACCTCGTCCGGGGTGACGGCCGAGATGCGGGCCAGCATGTCGTCGACCGACATCTGGTCGCCCCAGCACAGCTCGCTCTTGCCGATGCGGTTCATCAGCGCGCCGGTGTCCTCCAGGCCCAGGACCGTGGAGCCGGAGAGCTGCCCGACGGCGCGGGTGATCTCCTCGTCCGTCAGACCGTCCGACGCGACCTTGTCGAGCTCGTCGCGGCAGATCTTGAGGACGTCGTGGACCTGGCTCGGGCGGCAGCCGGCGTAGACGCCGAAGAGACCGCAGTCGGCGAAGCCCGAGGTGTAGGAGTAGACGGAATAGGCGAGTCCGCGCTTCTCCCGGACCTCCTGGAAGAGCCGCGAGCTCATGCCGCCGCCGAGGGCGGTGTTGAGCACGCCGAGCGCCCAGCGGCGGTCGTCGGTGCGGGCCAGGCCGGGCATGCCGAGGACGACGTGCGCCTGCTCGGTCCTGCGGCCGAGCAGCTCGACGCGGCCGGCGGTGCGGATCGTACGGGCGCCCGCGCGCGGGGCGACCGGGGTCGCGTCCGTGCGGCCGAGCGCGCCGGCCTTCTCGAAGGCGGCCCGCACCTGGCGGACGACCTTGGCGTGGTCGACGTTGCCCGCCGCGGCCACGACCAGGTGGGTCGGGTCGTAGTGCTTCTTGTAGAAGCGCGCGATCTGGTCGCGGCCGAGGGCGTTGATGGTGTCGACGGTGCCGAGGACCGGACGGCCGAGGGGAGTGTCGCCCAGCATCGTGTGCGCGAACAGGTCGTGCACGCAGTCGCCGGGGTCGTCCTCGGTCATCGCGATCTCTTCGAGGATCACACCGCGCTCGGCATCGACGTCGGCGGCGTCGATGAGCGAGCCCGTGAGCATGTCACAGACGACGTCGATGGCCAGCGGCAGGTCGGTGTCGAGGACACGGGCGTAGTAGCAGGTGTACTCCTTCGCCGTGAACGCGTTCATCTCACCGCCGACCGCGTCGATGGCGGAGGAGATGTCCAGCGCGCTGCGCTTGGAGGTGCCCTTGAAGAGCAGGTGCTCCAGATAGTGGGTGGCGCCGTTCAGCGTCGGGGTCTCGTCGCGGGAACCGACGTTGGCCCAGATGCCGAAGGTCGCGGAGCGGACGGACGGCAGGGTCTCGGTGACGATGCGCAGACCACCGGGAAGGGTGGTGCGGCGGACCGTGCCGATGCCGTGCTCGCCCTTGAGAAGCGTTTGGGTACGGGCGACGGCCCGCCCCTCCGAAGAGGTGCGGGCCGTCTTCCGTGTACTACGGGACGTCACTTGGCGGACTCGTCCTTAGCGTCGTCGCCGTCCTCGCCCTCGATGACCGGGATCAGCGAGAGCTTGCCGCGCTGGTCGATCTCGGCGATCTCGACCTGGACCTTGGCACCGACGCCGAGCACGTCCTCGACGTTCTCCACGCGCTTGCCACCGGCGAGCTTGCGGATCTGCGAGATGTGCAGCAGGCCGTCCTTGCCCGGCATGAGCGAGACGAAGGCACCGAAGGTGGTGGTCTTGACGACCGTGCCCAGGTAGCGCTCGCCGACCTCCGGCATGGTCGGGTTGGCGATGCCGTTGATCGTGGCGCGGGCGGCCTCGGCGGCCGGGCCGTCCGCGGCACCGATGTAGATGGTGCCGTCGTCCTCGATCGTGATCTCGGCGCCGGTGTCCTCCTGGATCTGGTTGATCATCTTGCCCTTGGGGCCGATGACCTCACCGATCTTGTCCACGGGGATCTTGACGGTGATGATCCGCGGGGCGTTCGGGGACATCTCGTCCGGCGTGTCGATGGCCTCCATCATCACATCGAGGATGTGCAGACGGGCGTCGCGGGCCTGCTTGAGGGCCGCGGCCAGGACGGAGGCCGGGATGCCGTCCAGCTTGGTGTCGAGCTGGAGTGCGGTGACGAACTCCTTCGTACCGGCGACCTTGAAGTCCATGTCACCGAACGCGTCCTCCGCACCGAGGATGTCGGTGAGGGCGACGTAGTGCGTCTTGCCGTCGATCTCCTCGGAGATCAGGCCCATGGCGATACCGGCGACGGGGGCCTTCAGCGGCACACCGGCGTTCAGCAGCGACATGGTGGAGGCGCAGACCGAGCCCATGGAGGTCGAGCCGTTGGAGCCGAGCGCCTCGGAGACCTGGCGGATGGCGTACGGGAACTCCTCGCGCGTCGGCAGCACGGGCACGATGGCCCGCTCGGCCAGGGCGCCGTGGCCGATCTCGCGGCGCTTCGGCGAACCGACGCGGCCGGTCTCGCCGACGGAGTACGGCGGGAAGTTGTAGTTGTGCATGTAGCGCTTGCGGGTCACCGGGGAGAGGGTGTCCAGCTGCTGCTCCATGCGGAGCATGTTGAGGGTGGTGACGCCCAGGATCTGGGTCTCGCCACGCTCGAACAGCGCCGAGCCGTGCACGCGCGGGATGGCCTCGACCTCGGCGGCGAGCGTACGGATGTCCGTCACGCCACGGCCGTCGATGCGCTTGCGCTCCTTGATGACGCGCTCACGGACCAGGGCCTTCGTCAGCGAGCGGTACGCGGCGGAGATCTCCTTCTCGCGGCCCTCGAACTGCGGGAGCAGCTTCTCGGCGGCGATCTCCTTGACGCGGTCGATCTCGGTCTCGCGCTCCTGCTTGCCGGCGATGGTGAGCGCCTGCGCGAGCTCGTCACGGACGGCCTTGGTCAGGGCGGCCAGGACGTCGTCCTGGTAGTCCAGGAAGACCGGGAACTCGCCCTCGGGCTTGGCGGCCTTGGCGGCGAGCTCGGACTGGGCGCGGCACAGCACCTTGATGAAGGGCTTCGCGGCCTCGAGACCGGCGGCGACGACCTCCTCGGTGGGGGCGTCGGCGCCGTCCTTGACCAGCTGGATGGTCTTCTCGGTGGCCTCGGCCTCGACCATCATGATCGCGACGTCGCCGTCCTCCAGGGCGCGGCCGGCCACGACCATGTCGAAGACGGCGTCCTCGAGCTCGGTGTGGGTCGGGAACGCGACCCACTGGCCCTTGATCAGAGCGACGCGGGTGGCGCCGATCGGACCGGAGAAGGGCAGGCCGGCGAGCTGCGTGGAGCAGGAGGCGGCGTTGATGGCGACCACGTCGTAGAGGTGGTCGGGGTTGAGCGCCATGATCGTCTCGACGATCTGGATCTCGTTGCGCAGGCCCTTCTTGAAGGAGGGGCGCAGCGGGCGGTCGATCAGGCGGCAGGTGAGGACCGCGTCCTCGGAGGGCCGGCCCTCGCGGCGGAAGAAGGAGCCGGGGATCTTGCCGGCCGCGTACATCCGCTCCTCGACGTCCACCGTCAGGGGGAAGAAGTCGAGCTGGTCCTTGGGCTTCTTGGAAGCGGTGGTCGCCGACATCACCATGGTGTCGTCGTCCAGGTACGCCACGGCGGAACCGGCGGCCTGCTTGGCCAGGCGGCCCGTCTCGAAGCGGATGGTGCGGGTACCGAAGGTGCCGTTGTCGATGACGGCTTCGGCGTAGTGGGTCTCGTTCTCCACCAGGAATATCTCCTCGTCTGCGTCCTCGCCCGTGTGGCGGGGACGTGGGTGGAGGTGCGCGTCGGCTGGCCGGTCTTCGATCGAAGCACCCGGATTTCCCTGATCCGGGGGCCACTACCGAGGACCGGCGGCGAGCGGAGCGCTCCTCCTCTGCACGGTTTTGCGTCGTGGGACCAGACTACAAAGCTTCAGCGTCCCACGAGATACGCAAAGGGAGCGGCCCCCAGAGGTGGGAACCGCTCCCTTCACGATGTCTTACTTGGCGCCCGCGGCACCGCGGCGGATGCCGAGGCGCTCCACCAGGGCGCGGAAGCGCGTGATGTCCTTCTTGGCCAGGTACTGGAGCAGGCGGCGGCGCTGGCCGACCAGCAGCAGCAGGCCACGACGCGAGTGGTGGTCGTGCTTGTGCTGCTTGAGGTGCTCCGTCAGGTCCGAGATGCGACGGGTGAGCATCGCGACCTGGACCTCGGGGGAGCCGGTGTCGCCCTCCTTGGTGGCGAACTCGGCCATGATCTGCTTCTTCGTAGCGGCGTCGAGCGACACGCGTACTCCTTGAAATTCTCGTTTTCAGCCGCCGAGTGCCCCTGGTCTTGGTCTCAGGGGAGCTTCCGTTACTCGGGAGGCGGGGTCCGCTGGGCGCTGTCCCCAGAAGCCCCGCAGGGCGGTCCGGAGGCGCGTACACAAACGGCCACTGCACACAGTACCAGCCCCGGCTCCCGGGCCCCGCTCCGGGGCCGCTGCGGGGCCCGTCAGCCCGCCGAGAGGCCGCGGGCCGTCCCGTACATGCCGAGGACCGCGAGGGCGAGCGGCACGAGGGCGAGGAGGAGCGCGCTCTCGGAGATGTCGGAGACGCGCCCCCAAAAGGGTGACAGACCCTTGCGGGGGACGATCAGGGCGACGGCGGTGAGCAGGCCGCCGCCGAGCGTGACAGCGGCGGCGAGCCAGACCGTGCGGACGTCGGTGGAGCCGCCGGCGGGCGGGTTCAGGGACATGCCGAGGACCAGCAGGGCCAGGGCGGCGAGCCCGGCGGCCAGGACGGCGGTGACCTGTGCGGTGTAGCGGAAGAGGCGGGCGCGCAGCAGCATCGTGAGTCCGGCGGCCAGGGCCAGGAGGCGGGCCCAGGGGCCGCCGTCGGCCGAGAAGGCGAGGACGGCGGCGGAGGCGGTGACGACGGCCGCGCAGCCGCCGACGAGGCCGAGGAGCAGTTCGTGGCCGCGGCGGACCCGGTCGGCGACGCGCTCGGCGTCCACGGGGTCGGCGGCGGTGCGGGCGGCCGGGTCGAGGTCGCCGGACGCGGAGTGGGGGGCCGCGTAGCCGATGGGCAGCCGGGCGACGCGGGCGGAGAGGCCCGGCAGGAAGGCGATGGCGCCGATCGCGACGACGCCGCAGACGGCGGCGGCGTCCGCCGGTCCCCCGCCGCCGAGGACCAGGCCGAAGGCGGCGAGGGTGCCGGTGGCCGCTGCGGCGAGGGCGGCCACGAAGGGCGCGTCGCCCGTGGGCACGGTGGCGACGAGGGCCGCGGAGGCGACGAGGACGGCCGCGCAGCCGAGCAGGAACTGCAGTCGCCCGGCGCCCTGCCCCGCGTCGGGCGCGAGGATCCCGGAGCCCGCGATCATCAGGTGCGGCAGGGCCGCGAGCCCCAGGGCGACGGCGCAGGCGCGGTCGCCGTAGACCCGCGCCCGTACGCCCGCGAGCGCTGCCAGCAGCACTCCGGCGGCGGCCGCGACGGCGCCGGGGGTGCCGTGCATGTCGTGCCGGACGGGGTCGGCGAACCACAGGGCGAAGGCCATCAGGGCGAGCAGCAGGGCGCCGCCGAACAGCCCGGCGGCGCGCAGGAGCTGATCGTTCCACAGGGTCCGGTCGCGGGTGACCGCGGCGGCCACGGCGTCCGTCACGTCGTCGTGCACGGCGGGCGGCAGGGACTCCGCGAAGGGCCGCAGCGAGAGCAGCTCGCCGTCGAGGACCCGGTGGGCGGCCAGCGAGCGGGCGCCGTCGAGGACCGTGCCGTCGCGGCGTACGAGGTGGTAGCCGGTGGGGGTGCCGGCCGGCTGGGTCTGGCCGGTGAGGCGCAGGATCTCCGGGTAGACGTCGGCGACCGCGATGTCGTCCGGCAGCGCGACGTCGATCCGGCTGTCGGGAGCGACCACGGTCACCCGGCAGAAACCTGTCCCAGTGGACGTACTCACCTGTCGGGGCCCCCTGCTCCTTCGCTCATGCATACGCGCGGCGGCCACCCTATCGGGAGCCCGTCGGCGCACGTCGATAGGATCGCCGTTCCGCGGAGGGGAGGCCGGCGCCGGAGGGGTGCCGCGCGGAGATTCCTCACCGCCTGGAGGGGTTGAGGCATCCGGTGAGCCAGGTCGTCGTCCATCGCCCGCCCCGGAGTCTGCCGCCGGACGTGCCCGGTGAGGAGATCCGGCTGGAGGCGCCGCCAGAGCTGCCGCGGGGGCGTCAGGACAGTGTGCTGATGCAGCTGTTGCCGACGGTGGGCATGGCCTCGTCGATGGTCTATTTCTTCATGCCGGGCGCCGCTCCCATGATGAAGATCATGGGCGTCATGATGATGTGCTCGACGCTGGGCATGACGATCGCGATGGTCGTGAGGCACCGTCAGGGCTCCCAGGGGCAGACCGCGGACATGCGCCGGGACTACCTCAAATACCTCGCGCAGACGCGGCGGACCGTGCGCCGGACGGCGCAGGCGCAGCGGGACGCGCAGTTCTATCTGCACCCCTCCCCCGACCAGCTGTGGTCGGTCGTCGCGGAGGGCACCCGGCTGTGGGAGCGGCGGGCGGGCGACGACGACTTCGGGCAGGTCCGTCTCGGGCTGGGGGCGCAGCAGCTCGCGACGCCGCTGGTGGCCCCGGAGACCGCTCCGATAGACGACCTGGAGCCGTTGACGACGGGGGCGATGCAGCAGTTCCTGGCCACGCACGGGTCGTTGGACGGCATGCCGATGGCGCTGTCGCTGCGCGCCTTCTACCACGTGACGCTCTCCGGCGACCCGGAGACGGTGCACGGGACGGCCCGCGCGCTCGTCGCGCAGCTGGTGACGCTGCACTCGCCGGACGACCTGGTGGTCGCGGTGGTCGCGGCGCGCGGGGCGGCGTCGTACTGGGAATGGACGAAGTGGCTGCCGCACGTGCAGGTGCCGGGCGCGGTCGACGGGGCCGGCGCGCGCCGGCTGATCGGTGACGAGCTCGGCGAGCTGGAGGATTTGCTGCGGCCCCGGCTGGAGGGGCGCACGCGCTTCAGCCGGGACGGGCAGCCGGTGCTCGACCAGCCGCACGTGGTGCTCGTCCTCGACGGCGGTACGGTGCCGGCCGAGTCGGTCTTCGCGGCGCCCGAGGGGCTGCAGGGCGTGACCATCGTCGAGGTGGTGCCGGGGGATCTCGGGGAGCCGCGGGGCGGGCTGTCCGTCGTGGTGGAGCCCGGCGAATTGCAGCTGCTGTCGCAGGTCGCGGCGTACGACGGCGTACCGGACACGCTGTCCATGGAGGCGGCGGAGGCGCTCGCGCGGCAGCTCGCGCCGCTGCGCATGGGCGGGGGTGACGGCGACGAGCCGCTGCTCGCCAATCTCGACTTCACGGACCTGCTGGGGCTGGGCGACGCGGGCTCGGTGGACGTGGCGCGCACCTGGCGGCCGCGGTCCTCGGCGGAGCGGCTGCGGGTGCCGATCGGCGTCAGCGAGGACGGCACGCCGGTGATGCTCGACATGAAGGAGGCCGCGCAGGACGGCATGGGCCCGCACGGGCTGTGCGTCGGCGCGACGGGTTCCGGCAAGTCGGAGCTGCTGCGCACGCTGGTCCTGGGGCTCGCGGTGACGCACTCCTCGGAGACCCTGAACTTCGTCCTCGCGGACTTCAAGGGCGGTGCGACCTTCGCGGGCATGTCGGCGCTGCCGCACGTGGCGGCCGTGATCACCAACCTGGCGGACGACCTGACGCTGGTCGACCGCATGCGCGACTCGATCACCGGGGAGCTCCAGCGGCGCCAGGAGCTGCTGCGCTCGGCGGGCAACTACGCCAACATGCACGACTACGAGAAGGCGCGCGCGGCCGGTGCGGCGCTGGAGCCGCTGTCTTCACTCGTCCTGGTGATCGACGAATTCAGCGAGCTGTTGACGGCCAAGCCGGATTTCATCGACATGTTCATCCAGATCGGCCGCATCGGCCGTTCGCTGGGGGTGCACCTGCTGCTGGCGTCGCAGCGCCTGGAGGAGGGCCGGCTGCGTGGCCTGGAGACCTATCTGTCGTACCGCATCGGCCTGCGGACGTTCTCGGCGGCCGAGTCGCGTACGGCGCTGGGCGTGCCCGACGCCTACCACCTGCCGTCCGTGCCGGGGTCGGGCTATCTGAAGTTCGGCACGGACGAGATGACGCGGTTCAAGGCGGCGTACGTCTCCGGCCCGTACCGCACGGCTCCGGCCGCGGGCGCCGGGGGGAGCGTTCTGCCCATCGAGCGCCGCCCCGTGCTCTTCACCGCCGATCCCGTGCCGGTCACGTACACCGCGCCCGAGCCCGCGATCGGACCCGCGGTCCGCACGGGCGAGGAACCGCAGGCCGAGACGGTCCTGGACGTCGTCGTCCGGCGGATCGAGGGCCAGGGGCCGCCCGCTCACCAGGTGTGGCTGCCGCCGCTGGACCGGGCGGCTTCCCTGGACGAGCTGCTGCCGCCGCTGTCCACGGTGGAGGGGCGCGGGCTGACCGCCCCCGGGCACGGCCGCCTCGGCCGTCTCGTCGTCCCCATCGGTCTCATCGACAAGCCCTTCGAGCAGCGGCGCGACGTCCTGCACCGCGACTTCTCGGGCGCGGCCGGCAACATGCTCGTCGTCGGTGGCCCCCAGTCGGGCAAGTCCACGCTCATGCGGACGCTGGTGGCGTCCTTCGCGCTGACCCATACGCCCGCCGAGGTGCAGTTCTACGGCCTCGATTTCGGCGGTGGCGGCATGAGCGCCGTCGCGGGCCTGCCGCACGTCGGCGGGGTCGCGTCCCGGCTCGACCCGGAGCGCGTGCGCCGTACGGTCGCCGAGGTGGCGGGCATCCTGGCCCGGCGCGAGGAGTATTTCCGGGCCCAGGGCATCGACTCGATCACGACATACCGACGGCAGCGGGCGGCGGGCGGATTCTCCGACCAGCCGTGGGGCGACGTCTTCCTCATCGTCGACGGCTGGGGCAATTTCAAGCAGGAATACGACATGCTGGAAGGCGTCGTCACCGATATCGCGGGACGGGGTCTCGGATACGGAATCCATGTCGTCGTGACCGCCTCCCGCAACATGGAGGTCCGTGCATCGCTCAAGGACCAGCTCCTGAACCGGCTGGAACTGCGGCTCGGTGACACCATGGACTCGGAATTCGACCGTAAGGTCGCGGCGAACGTCCCCGCCGGGGTGCCCGGCCGTGGCCAACTCCCGGAAAAGCTCCATTTCATGGCCGGACTGCCGCGGATCGACGCCGACAGCGACCCCGAGACCCTGACGGACGCGACCGCCGAGCTGGTCCGCGCCGTCGACGAGGCATGGACCGGGCCCCACGCTCCCGGGGTCCGGCTCCTCCCCCGCAAGCTGCGCGCCGACGAGCTCCCCAAGGGCTTCGAGAATCCGCAGCAGGGCGTCGCCATCGGTATCGACGAGACCAATCTGGAGCCGGTCTACGTCGACTTCGAGACCGACCCGTTCTTCCTCGTGTTCGGCGAGAGCGAATCGGGCAAGACGGCGCTGCTGCGGCTGCTGGCCAAGCAGATCACCGAGCGCTACGCGCCGGAGGAGGCGAAGATCGTGGTCGGCGACTTCCGCCGCACCCTCCTCGACGTCATCCCCGACACCCACCTGCTGGAGTACGCGCCGCTCGCCTCGGCGCTGGCCGTGCACGCGAACGCCCTCAACGGCCTGATGGAACGGCGCGCTCCGCAGCCCGACATCACCCCGCAGCAACTGCGCGACCGGAGCTGGTGGTCGGGCCCGCGGTTCTTCGTCATCGTCGACGACTACGAACTCGTCTCGACCAGCAGCGGAAATCCCCTGTCCGTCCTGACCGAGAACCTCCCCTTCGCCCGCGACGTCGGCATCCGCTTCATCATCGCCCGCAGCTCCGCCGGCGCGTCCCGCTCGATGTTCGAGTCCTTCATGCAGCGCGTGAAGGAACTCGGCGCGCAGGGAGTCGTCCTGTCCGGCGACCCCGGCGAGGGCGACCTCCTCGGCGGCGTACGCCCGCGCCCGATGCCGCCGGGCCGCGGCTACTTCGTCTCCCGCAAGAGGGGGGCTCCGCTGGTGCAGGTGGGGTGGCTGCCGGAGGAGTAGGCGGCGGGCTGTTGGCCGGTGCGGGGGCATGAGTACGCGTACTCATGCCCCCTCGCGATTCCCGTACGTAGGGTCGCGGTCGTACCTGGTGCGTCGTGCACCGAGCGCTGCGTACCGGAAGAAGCGCGCCAAGAGATCGAGAACAGGGTGTGCCGGAGCATGCCCTGTTGTTAGGTTTGAGTGCACAAATACCCTGACGTGGGGTGGGTGTTGGGGACTTCCGAGTTCGTTGGATGAAGGGGTGGTGGCCATGGCGTTCGACGACGAATGGGCCGCGCTGCGAGGGGACGCGGCGCGGATGCAGCTCAACGGGGCTCCGGGGCCGGGAGGGGCTGCTGACCTCAAGTCTTCCGCGGCAAAGAAGAAAGCAGCCATATCCGCGCTGGAACAGCACATACAGCCTGACGTGCAGAAGGCCGGCAGTTCCATGGATGAGGCGACGGAGGCCGCCGCGAAGGGTTTCACGGAGTGGGCGACAGGGGCCGGAATCAATGAGGCGCTGAAGGGGTGGCGTGCGTCGGTGAAGGCCCTTCAAGGGCAGCTGTCCATCGAAAAGGCAGGACTGAGCGGGGCCAATCAGCTGTACCAGGGCACCGACATCCACACCGGGAACCAATTCCCGCTGCTCATCCCGAAGGACGGAAAAGGTGTCCAACCACCTTTTCAATCACGCCTGTCGGACTACTGAGGGGAAGCCTGAGTAGCATGCTCACATATCACCAGGTCATAACCACCGACCTCTCCCTGCTGACCACTGCGGCGGCTAAGTGGGAAGCGGCCGCCAAGGACTTCGAGGCCGTCCAGAGGACGTACGACAGCCAGGTACGCAATGTAGCCGCCGACGGTTCATGGACGGGCACGGCCGCCACCACCTTCCTCCAGACGACCAAGACGCAAACGTACAACCAGTACACGGCGGCAGCAACGGAGGCCCGAGCGGTCGCTTCGTTGCTGCGGGATGCGCATGCCCAGTTCACGGAGCTGAGAAAGAAGCTCGAGAACGAAGTCAAAGAGGCCGAAAAGGCCGGGATGAAGGTCAGCGAGAACGGCATCGCGACCTTCGACTTCGCCAAGGCGGACAAGGCTCTGGCAAATGCGGCACGCCACGACCCGGACCTGCACACCACCGAAGCCACCTACAGCACCCATATAGCCAACGCCGTCCAGGCGGTCGACGACGCCGACCAGGGAGTGAAGCTCGCCCTCCAGGCAGCGGTCCAGGACACGGACTTGTTCGACGGCTTCGCGAACGGCTTCAACGCGAAAGCCGAAGGCGACATCGAGAAGGTCGAGGCCAAGGAGGCAGCGGAGCTCGCCATGAAGCTCGACTCCACGGGCCATCTCGACACAAAACAACTGGCCGAGATGGAGCGGCTGTTCCGCGACAACAGCAGGAACAAGGAGTTCAGCCAGGCCTTCCTCACAGGTCTTGGAGCGGAGAACGCCCTCAAGTTCACGAACAAGCTCAATGATCTTTCCTATTTCGACGACAAGAAGCGCAAGGACGAATATCTGAGCTTGGAGAAGGGCCTGGCCACTACCCTGGCCACGGCGACACGAACTCCCGACTTCAAAGGCCCGGATGGCAAATCGGTCAAGTACGGCTCGGCCGCCTACGCGAAGTCGTACCAGGAGTGGATGAAGACACCCGACGCAAACTTCTACAACAGCTGGCGCGACGGCCTGAAGAAGGCAGGGGTCGAGAAGTACGCACTGAAGGCCGCCACCGAAAAAACCGACATCATCGGCATGGATCACGACCAGAAGATCCGTGGGTACCAGAGCCTGATTACACTCATGCAGCAGGGCAGCAACTACTCTCCACAATTCTTGACCGATGTCACCGACGACATGGTGGCAGTCGAGAAGAAGGACAAGAACATCTGGGACCTCTATGGTCAATTCGAGGGTAAGCAAGACGGCTGGTTTGCCAACGATCCAGTCGACGCGGCACTCGGCATCATGAGTCACGACCCCAGTACGACTACCGCCTATCTGGACCCTGGTGCAGGAGGCGAGGACGCCCGGCACCGGAACAACGACAGGCTCAACTACTTTCTCCACGACCGGGACTGGAAGATCGTCGACACGACTACGTGGAACGGGAACGTCGAGCATCGTGCTGGCGATGTCGAGGACAAGGACAGCCGAGTGGGCCTCGGTGCGGCCCTGGAAGCTGCTTCCACCGGCCGCGAGCCGGGCAGCCCTCTCGGAAAGCCCGGCCCGCACACCGATGGGCAGGCACGCGTCATGCAGGACACCATCAGCGTCCTCGACATCGACAAGGGTGGTCAGAAGATTCACGAGAATCTGCGACAACCTCTCGGGCACGCCATGGCTGACTACGTCGCGGATACCCACGAGATTTCCAAAGGACGGCTTGGGGAGTACGGCCGCGCCGCAGGAAAGGAAGACATATGGTCCGATGGCGGCCGCGCCCACATCACCGTCCCTCAGGACAGCCTCATTCGCGTCATGCGCGGTATTTCCGAGAATGATGCAGTCTACGCTCAGCTCTACGAAGCGGAGCGATTCTATGGAGCAGAAGTTCTCACCAAGGCAGCCCACGACCCGGGTGAGGGGCGCGAGAACTGGTCCGTTCCGATTCAGGATACGGCGGGCGCCCTGGGAGCCCTCAACGCGATCGGCGCCGACAAGTACTTGGATCAGCGAGATGACAGAGCCCAATGGGCCAACGACATGTCAAAACATGCCTACCATGTGGGAGGAACGCCCATAACCTTTATTCCCGTAGTGGGCGATGAAGCGCAGCGAGTGGTGGACGAGGCCACGTATTCCTGGGCCAAGGACGTGATCTCTGAAGCGGATTCTGTAGCCCAAAATAAATTGGACAAGAATAGGGCTTCAGGTATCGACGGAACCAATGAGCTTATCGACTCATGGGCCGACGGGCGGAAGATACCTGCCAAGATTTTGGTCAACGGTGAGCTTCAAGAAAACCCGGCCCTGGCCAACCTCAAGATGGTTGCTGGTCATGAATCTGCTGTGCGGCGCAACATCGCACTCGACGCTCTCGGTAGGCACTGACCGACGATGCTCACCTCGACCAAGCAGGGGCTCCGGAGGGCAGCACTCCCCATTGTTGTCTGTATCAGCATTCTGGCTGGGGCACATATCGCGTTCAACACCAATGTCTTCGGACCGAGTCGACTCTGCGACAACCTGGTCTCTGCTCACGACGTACAGAAAGCAGTGGGGCACCCAGGGCGCCTCTCCGACCATCATTCCACGAGCACCCAAAAAGATGGCCAGGAGTTCGCTTGCTCAGTGCAAGTCGAGGCCTTACTTCCCGGCTGGAAGGACGTAACGCTCGGCATATCCATTGAATATACCTCTAAGCCGGATTTCCCGTTCTCCACGCCCAACTGGAGCAACACGCCGTCCGACATGGCCTACTTCAACGGCGGAGGCGCTTCCGACACAAACGGCTGGGTTCTTCTGCCGGATAAATGCTGGAAGAACACGGATGATACGTCGAGGTCGACCACACGTAAAATCGCCAGAGTCAGCATTACAAGTGGACACGGGGATCGCCAGGGAATCGCTCGGCTATTGGCCACAGCCGCTAATTCGGCAGCCGGAAAAGCGGGCTGTGCTTCTTACGAAGTTCCTGCACCTGCCGACCTTCAACTTCCTGCGCAGGCTCGACAAAGCGACTCACAAGCAACTTGCTCATTGCCTGGCTTCAAGATGCCGAAGGCAGTCTCATCCGCCGCCCCTCACCCCTGGGAAATTTCCACGAACGATATCAAGTCCACATGGGTCTGCAACCTGAGCCAAGAAAAAGAGGACACCCCGTTCTTCAGCTTTGCCATATCCCAGGACCCCGCGCTCGTGTCGAGTCTCGCGCAGGCAATGGGCAGCGAGAAGCCTATCGGGACGGGCTGGAAAGTTCGCGGCCAGATCGGTGGAGCAATAGTCACTTGCGGCAGCAAGGACACATTCCTCGGAATGAACACCTACGCCGGCGGCTGGACCTCCGACGAACGTGACAAGCTCTTGCCGGATGAAAGTGCGCTCTTCGCATCATTCGTCAAGGCGGCCGGCAGCAAACTTGGATGCGGTGGCATGGCGCCATGAAATGGGCGCATTCAGTGAAGACCGAAGGGTGTGGGTGCTCAGCCCAAGGTGAGTACGAATCACCGCCCCCAGCTTGAAAGGATTGTTCTGATGCCCAGGTCCGCATTCGCTCGATCGGTGATAGCCACGGCGGTGCTCGGTATGGCCTTTGCAGACGGCATCGGGCACAGCCGGCGTGCCACCGGTGAGGTGAGTTGATGTTTCGGAAGAATCCGGAGCGGCTCGCCTTCCGTCGAGTGAGACTCACCGCCGTGATCGCGGCACTGTGCCTACTCGGTGGCGCTGCCTTGGCAGTATTCATCTGGGATCACACAAGCCAGACGGTCGGCCGGAAATTTTTCTGCGGAAACCTGCTGTCCAGAGAAGACGTGACGTCCGCGGGGATAGACCTCTCTGATTACTCATTGACCGAGCAGTCGTCACCGGACGACTTCAAGATTCAGCAGCTCTGCAAGATCTACTCCCCTGCCCGGGCCACTACCGTGCCCGCATTCTCATTGAAGTACGAAGAAGCAGGTCAGACCTGGCCCTACGGGGCAAACAGCTATTATGATCCGCTGCAGTACACCTCGCAGTTCCCGCTGGGGAACGGGATCAACGGCTGGGTGGGAAACGGATGGGCCTCCGTGCGGCTCCCGGATTCTTGTACACCCAAAACCAGGATCAAGAACGGCCCCCTAGAGGTCACTGTCAACTTTGGGGGTGATCAGGCGAAGAGGTGGAGCAACGAAGAGACGCGCAAAAGAATGAGTACGGTGCTCATGAAGAGCGCGATCGGCGTGACGAGATCACTCGGCTGCTCCACCAAGGATTTCACGGCCCCGAACATTCCACCCGAGCCACACCAGGGGAAGGCATCCCGAACGAGCACCTGCGAGCTCCCGGGCTTCTCGCCGTTCCGGGAGGATGCTCAGGTCCAGAACTTCCCTGAAGTCACCTCGGGCGACGACTATCGAGTATGGAGCTGCGCCCTGCGGCCGGACAATGACACTCCGGGCGCATTCACCGCTTTCAGCATCACCAAGAATGACCAGTTGATCAACGATTACGAGAAACGTAATCCAGCCAGCCATCCTGCTTCCACTCCGGGGCAGGGCCTTGGAAGCATCGCAGATCAGAGTCCCATTCTGCTGACGGAATGCAGCGGCAGCAAGACGCTCTTCCGCATGATGACATACACCTCCAAGCAGTATCCGGACAATTACCGACTCGCAGCGAAGAGCCTCCTGCCGGACAAGGAGATGTTCGAGCAATTCGTCCTGGCTGCGACGAAGAAGATGGGATGCGCGAGCTCGTAGGAAGCAGACACGACTGCGGGATCGGCGACGTTAACAGGGTGCAGTGGTTGCGCATCCACTCGCCTTCCCATGCCCTTCCATAAACGGTCACACACCGAATGCCCTCCGAAGGATCGCTCGTGTTCAAGACAACCCTCCCTCGATCAGCGGTTCTCCTGGCCGTGTTCAGCGTGGCCGTGACTGCCTGCGGCAGTGACTCAGCGTCGAAGGATGCGGCCGCCGACGCTCCCCCTGCCCCGGCACAAATGCCGGCGCCCGACACCGGTATCGACAGGGACGCATTGAAGATTCGGAGCACAAACCTGCTGATGCGGAACACCTCGTTTCATGCTTCGGGGACCACGACCGCTCTTGGGGGCGGCAGCCAGGAGATGTGGTCGGACCCTGAGCAGGGGCTGCGGCTGAAGGCCACGTCGAGCGAGACGGGGCAGATCGGCGAGATGTTCTGCAAGGAAGGCACGACCTACACGAGCGCGCCCCTTCTGGCAGACGGCCTGCGGCAGTCCGGGCAGAACATCACGCTTCCGCCCGCCCTCGCCGATGTCTATGTGCTGGGAACCCCGGGGCAGCAGGGGTGCAGCAGCTTCTACGGGATCGCCGAGACGGCCAAGCCAGACCCCACCCAGGACCGCCCGGTCAACGGCACCAAGACCTATGCGGTCGTCGCCGCCTCCGGTTCGACAAGTGACGTCTATCAAATAGCGACAGAGGAAAAGTCCTACCTGCTCCAGCTGCGGTCCACCCGTGACGGCCGGACGAGCACCACGACGTACGACTCGTTCGGCGACAAGTTCAGCATCACCATGCCGTCCGACGACAAGACGATGTCGATGAACGAGTTCCGCCGCCGCGTCACAGGCAAGTGATGCCCCCGCCTGATGGCCGACGTACGACATTTGTCATGTGGAAACCAGGAGAGAGTGCACTGGTCCGGCCGACGAGCCGGGCGGATACTTCTGGACATGACGATCGCTGAACGCGCAGGTCTGCGGCGGTTCCCCGTGGTGACGGCGGTGGTGTTCGTTGCTACCGCGGCGGTGAATCTCCTGCAATTCGCCGTCCACGGCGTGCTCGCGCACCTTGAGCGGACTCCCGCCGGGTTGCACGGGGACTGGTGGCGCTCGGTCACGTCCCTGTTCGTCCAGGACGGCGGGGTGGCCGGGACCGTGTCCAACCTGCTCTTCCTGCTGCTGATAGGAACGGTCGCGGAGCAGGTGCTCTCCCCGTCCCGTTGGCTGTCGCAGTACTTCGGGGTGGGAGTCGTCTGCGAGTTCGTCGGCTATGCCTGGCAGCCCACCGGCGGCGGCAACTCCATAGCGGTCTGCGGGCTGGCCGGCGCCGCCGGGCTGGCGCTGTGGCGCGACGACGCCCGGTTGCCCGACTGGGCCGCGCCGGTGCTGCTGCTCTGGTGCGGCGCCATGGTCGGCACACTCTGGTCAGGCGCCGCCGTCCCGGCGATGGTCGCCAGCGTCGCCGCATCAGCGCTGATACGCGTCGGCAAGGAGCGGGGCATAGCCGTCCACCGGCCGACAGCACTCGCCGTCCCGATCGTCGGCATCGTGTTGGCAGGCGCCCAGAACATCCACGGTGCGGCGCTGCTGCTGGGGAGCGCGCTGGCCGTGCTGCCGACCGCTGCCGCGCCCTCTAAACGAGGTGGTCGAGTTCGCCTCGCTTGGCGGCTTCGATGAAGTTGCGGAGCCCTTCGCGGGTGGTGGCGATCAGTTCGTCAGGGCGTGTTGTTTCGCGGAGTATGGGGGTGCCGGTGGGGGTGTGACCGATTTGCAGACAGGCGTTTCCGCCATTGGCGCAGAGCGGTTCCTGCCAACGGATTTCAGACATGACGATTCCCTCACAGTTGCTGAACGATCTCCTGGATGAACTCGCGTGACTCCTTCTCACTGAGCACGCGGGGCTCCATCATGTCGAACAGCAATCGGTAGTTGGCAAGCTGCGTCTCGGAATCGATGAAGACCGATCCGTGGGCAGTGTCCAACTGAACAGTGTCGAGTTGAGGAACCGGTCCACAGGCGTAGAGGATCGTCTGACCAGCTCCAGGGAAAGCCCCGGCTGCGAAGGGAATCACTCTGATGCTGACCCGCTCGCGCTCGCTCGCCTCCAGCAGATGGTTCAACTGGGCGCGTGTGACGGCACGGCCACCGAACTGCATGCGCAGCGCACTCTCGTGGACGATGGCTTCATAAGCAGGTGGGTCATCTCGATCCAGCACTCGACGGCGTTCCAACCGGTGCGCCACACGGAGCTCGATCTCCTCAGCCGGCATCGCCGGGATCACCAGGTCGAAGACAGCTCGCGCATGATCTGCGGTCTGAAGGAGACCGGGGATATGGGATGTCAATGCGTTGCGGATCTTAGCGGCGTGCCACTCAAGCTCGGCGATGTCCAGAAAGAAGTCGGGAAGAGAAGCCCTGTACGCCTCCCACCACCCTTTGGTGCGATCCTGCGCGATCGCCGCCAGTGCCTCCACCAAGCCGACATCGGTGCAACGGTAGTTGGAGGCAAGCATGCGGATGCGGGCGGGACTGATCCCGAAGCGTCCGGCCTCCGTGTTGGAGATGCGAGTGCGGTCGACCCCGAGCACCGCTGCCGCGTCCAGGGCCGACATGTCAGCCTGCTCCCGCAAGTGGCGTAGCGCGGCCCCCAACCGACGTTGCCGGATCGTCGGATTGCTTCTCGGCGGCATGTATGTGGCTCCCCTCTCGAACCGGCGCCCAGTCTGCCTGCCGGTAGCGGCGAGTTCCAGTGATCACCCCGTAGCACAGGGATTCCCGAGAGCGAGTAGCACAGGGCTTCCCGACTGCGCTACCGTCAGTGTTGTCCAGCTCACACGCCGTGGAGCCGGAAGTGCACCGCGCGAGCATGCCCACCTTCCCTGGAGTGGGCGCGCTCGCGCCCAGGGAGGCAGGCCACCGGCGCCGGTACCACGTGCGGCTCCATCACATCACCCCTGCATCTGGAGTGACCGCGCATGAACTTCGCACCCTGTATGCCCGATTCAGCGGCCGTGTCCGTGAACGCCGACCCCGTCCCCAGCAACCTCGACTACTCCTTCGGTCTCCCCGATGGCCCGTACTGCGTCAGTACGGCCCGTAAGACCGTGGAGCGGCTCCTGCTCGAGCACCACCTGGCCGACATGGCCGAGCTCGGCGTGCTCGCGGCCTCCGAACTCCTCGCCAACGCCTACCTGTTCACCCCTGGGAAGGCGACCAGCCTGTCCGTCCGGTGGCGGTTCGGCGTGCTGCGGCTCACTGTGTTCGACGAGCATCCTCGGCACCCGAAAGCCGCGCGGGAAGCCTGCCGGGCGCGGCGGCGGGCCGCGCTTTCCACCCTGGACGCGGCGCTGGCCGCGAGCGACAGTCTGTGCTGCGGACTGGGCGAGGTCGGCGGGCCGCTGGCCGGGAGCAAGATGTGGGTGGCGTTCTCGCGGGACGCGGCGCGGAACTACGACCGGCTGTGATCGGTGATCCAGGGATAACACGGCGCCCCCGGGAGTACGCTGCTCATGGTGAATCCCGCGGCGCCAACTCACTTGTGCGCGCCGCGATATGGCGGCGTTCTCGCACCCTGAAAGGCGGCCTCTGCGTCATGGACCCACACGAGAAGGACGAGCTCTACGCGATGGACATCTCCGGCGTGGAGTGGCTGAGCGCGCCGGACGCCACGACCGAGGTGCGCGTCGAGATCGCGTATCTCCCGGGTGGTGCGGTGGCGATGCGGTCGTCCGCCGATCCGGACACCGTGCTGCGCTATACGGAGAGCGAGTGGCGGGCGTTCGTACTGGGCGCGCGGGACGGCGAGTTCGACCTGACGTGAACGTACGGGGTGGGGCGGGGCCATTTGCCGCCCGCCCCACCCCCGCCGGCCATCAGTAGCTGATGTCGAACAGCTGGGAAGCCTTGCGGTCCGTGTGCTGGTAGTCCATGCTGCCCTGCTTGATCTTGGCAGCGATCTCGGTGAGGATCGAGTGGATGTGCGTACCGCGCGCGTCGAACTGCGCCTTCGCCTGGAGCATCTTCTGGTGGGCCTCGCCCTGCCAGCCCTCGGTGACCGCGTTGACCGCGGCCCAGATGTCCTTCAGCTGCTGGTCGACGACGCCGGCCGCCTTGCTGATGTCATCGGCGGTCTTCTCGACCGAGCTGTAATGAACCTTGAGGTCGTCATTCGCCCCGGACATGTACCCCCCTCGTGGTGGTGGTTGTTGCTTCGGAAGTGCTTCTAGTAACTGCTGATCTTGCTTTCGAGACCGGCGCTGACACCGGCGCCCGACCCCATGGAGCCGAGGTGCCCGCCCGGGGCCGCACCATTGACGTCGATCTTGTTGAAGGTCGCCATGATGTCGGCGTCGTTGGCGTGGCTGGACTTACGGGTGAGGCTCACGGCGTCGTGAATGCCGTCGATCAGGCGGCGCAGGGCGTCGTGGTCGTCGTTGAGCGCCAACTGTGCCGTGCGGAACGCCTGGGCACCGGCGCCCGTCCACGCCGCCTCGACGGTGGCGATGGCGTCGGCCAGGGAACGGAGGTTGGCGGAAAGGGCCTCGCTCGTCTCCCTGATCTTGCCTTCGAATTTGATGAATGCGGGATCACTGATCTTCTGAGTGTCCGACATGCTTCGCCTTTCTTGTTGTTAGGGCTGGCTGTTACGGCGGCGTACGACCACGAAGCCGACGGCCGCGGCGAGTATCACTGCGGCGCCCGCGCCGAGGGCGACCCAGGTGACGGTGCCGACGCCTTTGTCCGAACCGGCCTCCGCGACGATGGGCTTGCCGGCTGCGGACGAGTTCGAATCGGAGAGCGACGGCTTGGGAGCGTTGGCCGCGAGGAGGGGGTTGACGTCGGCAGGGCCGGGGTCGCCTTCGCCGTCCACGAGGACCTTACGGGGGCGGACACTGCCGTAGCCGAGGTATTTGCTGGGCATCTTGGCACCGGCGGGTTTCCCGGCGGTCTCCATCATCACGCGGAGGACTTGGTTGTTGGTCCAGTCGGGGTGCTTGGCCCAGATGAGGGCTGCCGAGGCGGAGGCGATGGCGGTGGCTTGGCTGGTGCCGCCGCCGATGCAATAGCCCGGGCCTTTTTCGCAATGCGCAACGATTTCGTCACCGAAGGCAACGAGCCCGACTTGGTTTCCATAGGTAGAGAACTTGGCGATTTTACCTTGACGGCCGATTGCCCCTACGCCAACAACGCCCGGAAGGGAGCCAGGGATGTCTGGCTCATTCCCCTTATCTCCACTATTTCCTGTACTCGCGAAAACCAAACTCCCTTTATCAAGAGCATATTTGACGGCGGATGCGGCTTGAGGGTAGTCGGAATTTCTCCCTGGGCTTCCCATCGAGATGTTGATCACCTTGGCATTGTGATCAACGGCGTATCGAATTGCTCTGCTCAGCAACGGGTCGACGGCGTCGGCTCCGATGTCGAGCACAGCCTTGATGGGAAGCACCTTGGCCCCGGGAGCCATTCCTTGAATTCCCCCGTCCGCTCCCGTACCGGCGATCAGGGTAGCCATGTTTGTCCCATGACGTTCGCGATCAACATTGGCGCCCGTGGGCCTGTTGGAAGTATCCACGCCTGCCAGCACCTGCCCACGCAGTTCCGGGAGCGAATCGTCCACGCCGGTGTCGATCACGGCAACCGTGACGCCCTCTCCTCTACTCACCTTCCACATCTGTTGCGCCTGCATATCGTCCAGGAACCACTGCTTCGAATGCTCATCTTGCGCCGCTGAGGGAGTCACGAGAGACATGAGCATCGCCCCGAGCAACGCCGAGGTCAGCAAGACTCGCTGAACCGGAAATGGCATGAGGCAGTGACCCCTTCTTGTAATCTCGCGAGCTATTCGATGACTGGAGGCACGACGTTACCGCGGCCTCTCGTCCAGGTCTCTTCGTCCTCTACCAGGTAGTCGGGCCTACTGGAGCGACGACGACTACTACCAGAAGAGTTGGCTCCCGAGTGCGGCATCACGCCCGGCGGCTGGCTTCCTCGTACGAGGCCTGAGCCACCCGGCGTGAACTCGGAGCGTCCTTCGCGCGGTGTACGCAGGCCACCAGCGGTACCGCCCGGCTCTGTGGCCAGCCTCCGGCCTGCGTAGCCATTCCTCGGGCCAGGAGTGCCGCCTCCAGCGGGATGGCCGCCCATGCCCGTCGGGCCTCCTGCCCGAGGGGTTGGGCCCCCTGTGGCACCTCGTGGTCCTGTCGCTGTACCGGCTTGAGGTCCCAACGTCGTCCGCTCTTCGCCCACGACCGTCCCTCGAGGCAACCGCGGGACGGCTGTCTGGCTACCTGAACGGGCAGGCGTGCCACCGATGATCCCGTCCTTCCCTCCGGCACGAGGGATGCTTCCGGGCTGGGGCAAGCTCACTCTTTCGGGACGCCCAACAGCTGGTCCGCGCGGTGCGTCGATCCCGCGTTGCGACCCGGACGGCATGACAGGCGCCAATGGTCCTGGCAGGACAGGCCCTCTTACGTCTGGGCCGTCGATCGAAGGATGCGGAAGGACATACCTGGTGGTGCTGTCCGGAGACTGCGGGAGTGCCACAGAGTCAATTGCCGTATGCGTGGGTTGATTGACCATCCCTGCACCGGCATACCCAGGCGGATTGCTCCCAAGGCGATGCTGCTGCGAGGGCTGCACTGATCCACCCAAGCCAACGTTCATCGGCAACGATGCACCATGGGCACTGCCACTACTGCCGGTTGCACTTCCCGTTGACCCTGAAGCCGGATCCGGTCGCTCAAAATCATCTCGTTGCCAGAAGAGAGGCAACACCGGAAACCGCGGCGCCTCCAACCCCGCCACATCCGTATGCACCGTCCGGTAATAGGAGTCCAACCGCTCCATCGCCTTGATGGCTTCCTGGCGGTTGGACTCCGCCCCGTCCAGCCGTGCCTTCTCCTTCGCCGCGTCCGTGTAGCACGGTTCCACCGCCGGCATCGACGATTTCGCGTCGCTCAGGCTCTGGCCCGCGAAGCCGATGTTGATGCCGACCTTCAGCGTGAAGTCGGCGAGTTTGAGCGTCTGTTTGGCCAGTTCCGCGCCCCAGTTGCGGAATGCCTCGCCGCCCTCGCCCTCCCACTTCACGCGCTCGACGTGTGCCTGGAGTTCGCCGCCGAGGTCGTTGATGTCGGTGAACGCCTTCAGCAGCGCGTCCGCGGCGTCGTTGATCTGCTTCGGCTGACCGCCCGCCACCATGGCGTAGAGCTGTTCGTGCGTGGCGTCGTCGAATTTTCCCTTGCCCATCCGCCTGCCGCCCCCTTACGCGGTCTCGGACCCGAGGTCGGAGGCGCCGCTGCGCTCCGGCTTGGGCTCGTGTCCGCCCTTCGCCGGGGCGGGCTTTCCAGCCGTCGGGTCGTGGTAGTTTTTGCGCACGCGCTCTTCGATCGCGCGCAGCCGGGCGGCCTGTTCGGCGTCCATGCCGTCGTATCCGCGCTCGGCGACCACGGCGGCGATCCCCATCGCCTCGACCTGGTCGCCCAGGGTCTGGGACAGCTTCTGCAGCTGGTCGTGGACCTGGTCGTAGAGCTTGGTGAGGTCGTCGGCGGAGTCGAATCCGGTGCCGTAGGCGCCCTTCGCGATCGTCTGATGGGCGATGGCCTTCTGCGAGGCGGGCGACTTCTCCAGCTCGGACACGATGGTGTCGATCCGGCCCTTGAACTTCGCCAGCGTCTCGGCTTCCTTCACCAGATTGCCGTTGCCGAACGGCCTCTGGTCCTGATCGCCCGAACCCTGTTGCTGCACTCTGCCTGCCCCTCCCCTGTGGCATCCAGCGCGACACTACGCCACTTCAGCCACTCCCCGCATGAGTTACATGGTGTCGCCCGGTATCCCCTTGACGCCTGAGTACGCGTACTCATTCAGGCCGCCCGACGCCTCCTCAGGTCCCGTAGCACCATCGCCACCCCCGCGATCGCCGCCACCAGCAGAGCCGTGCCGCCGAGGCCGTACGTGGCGAGGCGTTCCTGGCGCTGGGACGGGGATTCGCCTGTGGCCAGGGGGGCCGGGTTGGGGGGCTTGGCGTGGCGGGTGGTGGGCTGGGTCGCGGTGACGCGGTCGAGGGGGTGGGCGTCGTCGGTCAGGGCGCGGACCGGGTCGACCACGCCCCAGCCGACGTAGCGGTCATGGCCGTTCGTGGCGCGTTCCGCGGTCTGCTCGATCTGGGCGACGACCTGGTGCTGTTTCCAGTCGGGGTGTTTGGCGCGGATGAGGGCGGCGACGCCGGCCACATAAGGGGCGGAGAAACTCGTGCCGTTGTCGACGCACTGGCCGCCGAGCGGGACGGTGGAGACCATTTCCACGCCGGGGGCCGCGACGCCCACGAATTCGCCGGGCTGGGAGAAGGCGGCGCGCTCGTTGTTGCGGTCGGAGGCGGCCACGGCGAGGACGCCCTTGTAGGCGGCCGGGTAGGTTTCCTTGACGCTGCCGTCGAGGCCGTCGTTGCCCGCGGAGGCGACCACGACGACGTCCTTGGCGAGGGCGTCCTTCACCGCGAGTTCCAGGTCGGAGTCGGGTTTGAGCGCCTTCGCGGTGTCCTGGGAGATGTTGATGACCTGGGCCCCGGCGGCGACGGCCAGGTTGATGCCCTGGGCGAGGGTCTGGGAGTCGCCGGTGCCCTTTTCGTCGTTCTGCCGGATCGGGATGATGACCGACTCCGGCGCGAGGCCGACGAAGCCGCTCGCGGCGGACGGGCGGGCAGCGATGATGCCGGCGACCTTCGTGCCGTGGCCGACGAGGTCGAGCGTGGGGTCGGGCTGGACGGCCGGCTTCTCGGGTTCGGGTTTGGGCGTGGGCTTCTCCGACGGCTTCGGGGTCGCCGAGGCCGAAGCCGAAGGGGAGGGCTTGGGGGCCGGCGTGGCCTTGGCCTGCTCCGAAGGCTTCGGTGTGCTCTTCGGGGCGGGTTTCGGGGCGGGCTTGGGCTCCTTCTTCTCCTGGTCCTTCGCGGGGGCGTCACGGCGGTCCTCGGTGGCCTCGCGCACCCCCACCCCGTCCGCGGCCGCCGCCTGCTTGCCGGTCAGCAGATCCGCTCCGCTCTTGGCGTCGACGGCGTCCTTGAGCTGGGGGTTGTGGGTGTCGACCCCGGTGTCGATGACGGCCACGCGCACCGGCTTGCCGTCGCTGTCCTTGCCCTTGGTGTCCTGCCAGAGCTGGTCGAGGAGGACGCGCTGGAGCGACCAGGGGGTGCCCTTGATGGGCTTCGCGGGATAGGTGCATTCGCCGCTGCCGTCCAGGGCGACGGGAAGCGGGGCGGAGGCCGCCGACGCTCCCGTCACGGGAGTCATGAGCGCGGCGGCCGCCAGCGCCGTGGTGATGCGTCTCATTCCGCTCCTCACGATCCCTGCGGCTGCAGGGCGCTGTTGGCGTCCAGACGCGGGCCGGTGGGGAGGAATTGCGACCAGTTGGCGGGTACGGCCATGGGGTTCACGTTCTGGTAGCCGAGCCGGGCGCGGGCCGTTCCTGATTCGGGCGCCGCCGACGACGAGCTCTCGGGGGTGCTCCCGTCCGTGCCCGGGGACGGCGCGGGGTTCTCGCCGATCTTCGACTTCCCGGTGGCGCTGTCGCCGTTGGACTGCACCGCGTAGCGCAATCCCGTGTCGGTGACGAGGAAGATGGAGCCGCTGGTGGTCTGATGGCCGGTCACCTGGCGGTAGAGCAGTCCGGAGCCGGGGGTGACGTAGGCGCTCGTCGCCCCGTCGGGAATCGTCGCCGGGTATTCCGTGCCCGCCCAGGCGGCGAGGTCCGGGGTGCCCGCGGCCGAGAGGCCGCCGAAGACGCTGCACACCGTCGTCCTGGCGCCGCCCCCCGCGGGCGCCTCCTGCGCGTTGGCCTGCTGGGGTACGCGCGAGGGCCAGTGGTACTTCCCGTAGAACTCCTCGTCGTCCGGGGTGAAGGTGGCGGCGCTGACGTGCTGGGGCGTGCCCGCCTGGCCGAGCGACGTGAGCAGCTTGCTGTTGAGGAGCAGCTTGGCGACGAATTCGGAGACGCGCTGGACCTTGCCCTGGAGCACGACGTAGTGCTGGGTGCCCGTGCCGGTGGGGGCTTCGAGGACCGTACCGACACGGTTGGCCGTTCCGGGCAGGGTGCCGACGCCGGCGTTCGCGCCGATGTCACCGCGGATCTCGGGGAAGACGATGGGGGCGCCGTCGTTGAACGTGCCGAGCCAGTCCTTGGTGACGCGCTGCGGGCGGGCGCCGTCCTGGAAGAGGGAGCGCAGCAGCAGGTTGTGGTCCGGGGTGCCGGCGAGGGTCTTCCACTCCGGGCCGCCGAGCAGGTATTTGGTGCCCTGCGGATCGATGAGGTAGCGGGCGTCGTCGGGGCCCTGTACGTAGAGGGCCTGATTGTCCCGCAGACGGTCCGGCCCGGTGAGCTTCTTGAGTTTCGGGTCGCGGTCGGCGAAGAGGAAGACGGCCTTCTGCGTGGTGTTGCCGTTCGTGCCGCCGGGCTGTTCGCAGACGGCCCACTGCTTCTTCCGGCCGGCTTCGGCGGCGCCGGGCATGCGGTCGGGGGCGTAGGGGATGCCGAGGGTCGGGCCGCGCGGGATGTGGCCGTTGTCGAGCTCGGATTCCTTCACCTTGATGACGGTGGATTTGTCGGGGGTGAGGAGCAGTTTGGCGGAGGCGAAGTTGAGGACCGGGTGCAGCTGCTTCTTGTTGTCGGTCTCCAGGACGACATAGCGCGTGGTCGACTCGCTGCCGACGATGACGTGCGCGGCGGTGTCGTCCCAGCCCTTGGGCGCCACCGGCCTGAACAGGCCCCAGGCCCCGAATCCGGCGACGAGCAGCGCCCCGACGACGACGCCGGGCAGGACGGCGCGCAGTGGGCGCGGGGCCCCTTCCTCCGTTCCGCTGGGGGAAGGTTGCAGGAAAGCTGCGACCGTTCGCTTCTTCGCGAAGGTGTACGCGTTGAGCTGATCCCGGCGTGATGCCATGTGTCGCCGCTTCTCCCCAGTGGTCGGCTTCGGTTGACGGGGTGCTGCCGGACCCTGCCGTCGGTCCGGTTGTCGTACCGGCCCCCTACTATGCCGGTAGGGGATCAGCGTGAGGCGAGGGGGTTTGTCAGGCATGGGTGCCGCAACGCGCGTACGGCCGCCGGAGGTCACCGCGCAGCCGGGCGCGGTCGCGCCGCGGGCCGTGTCGCGGCCCGGCGGCGTGGGGCCGGTCCGGCTGCAGCAGCTGGTGCTGGTCGAGGTGGCGGCGGCGCTCGTGCTGGCCGCGTGGGCCGCGGGCCCGGTGTGGCTGGCGCCTGCGGGCGTGGTGGCCGCGGTGCTGGTGCTCCTCGCGCTCGTGCGCCGCGGGCAGCGGCCGATAGCGGACTGGCTGGCCACGGCGGTGTCGCTGCGGCGGCGCGCGGGCCGGGCGGTGGCCGCCCCGGTGGGTACGGACACGGGGTTCGCCCCGGTCCTGGAGTGCGAACCGGCGCTGCGGACCGGTTCCTTCACCGACCGTGAGCGGCGCGAGGTGGGCCTGGTCGGGGACGGCACGTTCCTGACGGTGGTGCTGCGGGTCGACGCCGTGGACGCCCCGCTGCGTCCGCTGCGGGTCGAGAAGGCGCTGCCGCTGGCGCTGCTGCGGGACGCGATGGACGTCGACGGCATCCGGCTGGAGTCCGTGCAGGTGGTGCAGAGCACGCTGCCCGCGCCCGCTCCGCACCTGTCGGCGGAGGCGCTGGCGGCCCGTAACTACGCGCCGCTCCAGGCGATGGCCGGCACCCCCGCGGTGCGGCTGACGTGGGTGGCGCTCAAGCTCGACCCGGAGCTGTGCCGTGAGGCCGTCGAGGCCCGCGGTTCGGGTGTGGAGGGCGCGCGGCGCTGTCTGCTGCGGGCGGCGGACCAGTTGGCGAGCCGCTTGCAGGGGGCGGGCTTCCGGGCCCAGCTGCTGTCCGAGGAGGGGCTCACGGCCGCCGTCGTGACCGCGGCGAACGTCAATCCGACCGCCTCGGCGCAGGCGGGCCGAAGCGGCGCGCCGGTGAGGCGGACCGCGGAGAGCTCCCGGGCCTGGCGGTGCGACGACCGGTGGCACAGCACGTACTGGGTCTCCCGCTGGCCGCAGTTGGGCCCGGAGGCCACTCCGCTGCCGCAGCTGGCCGCGCTGCTCACCTCGCTGCCCGCGCTGTCGACGACGCTGAGCCTGACCCTCGGGCGCGGCCGCGCACCGGGCGGCCGGCACGCGCCGAGCGTGACCGCGCACGTACGGGTCACCGGCCGCAGTGCGGACGAACTGGCCGATGCCCGGCGGGAGCTGGAGCGGGCCGCGCGCGGGGCGAAGGCCGGGCTGGTGCGGCTGGATCACGAGCAGGTGCCCGGTGTCCTCGCCACGCTGCCCCTGGGAGGGACGCGCTCATGACCACGGCTCCCCCGCCGCCCGCGCGGCGGCGTTTCGGCTTCGGGCTGCCGGGTCCGCGCCGCGGGCGGCACGAGATCGCGCCGGAGCAGTTCGACGCGCTGGCCCTGCCGGTCGGGGACGACGGCGTGGTGATCGGCACCGATCCCCAGGGCTCGCCCGCCGTCCTCGGGATCGGCCGCCCCGCCCCCTTCGACGCCGTCCTGGTCGGCGGTGCGTGGACGGCACAGGTGATCGCGTTGCGTACGGTCGGCACGGGCGCCCGTGTCGCCGTGGAGACCGGCCGCCGTCAGTTGTGGACGTCGCTCGCGCAGGCCGCCAACAGCGGTCAGCCGTGCGTGACTCTGCACGATGTCGGGAGGGTGCCGCCGCAAGGGGCGTCGGTGCACAGCCCGGTGCTCGTCGTCCGTGACTGCGGTGCGCGGCCGCCGCGCGGCCGGGTCGTCGCGGCGCCCTGGCAGCCGGTGCTCACCCTGCTGCCGTTCGTGAGCCCGGAGGCGCCGCGCCTGATGGCGAGCGCGGATCTGGTGGGTGTCCAGCGGGTCTCCCCCGAGGAGGCGGAACAGCTCGGCCGGCTCCTCGGGTTGCCGCCGGAGGACGTCGCGGCGCTGCCGACGCTCCAGGACGGGGTGACGCTGTGGTGCGCGGGCCGGCGGTCGCGTATGTATGTCGACACCCGGGCCACGGGGCCGGAGACCGGGCTGCTGGGAGCGGCCCGGCGGATGGACTGATCCGGAGAGTGGGGCGGGTTCTCCCCCGCCCCACCCCCCGGGGGTCACTTGCGGAGGATCAGCAGCATTCTGTTGCCGTCCCCCGACTTGCTGTCCGACAGCCGCGTCGTGGCGATGCAGAAGCGGTCGTCGTCGTAGAGGTAGCGCGCGCCGAAGAAGGAGTTCTCGGCGGACGTCATGGACGCCGGGATCTGGAGCAGGACCTTGGGGTCGCCGTCGGCGCCGACGCTGACGACCGCGCCCGCCGTGTCGTACGACGCCTTCTGGTACGCGATGACCTTGTCGCCGTCCGCCTTGAGTGGCATCAGCTCGCGCTTGCCCGTGTTCTTCGCGGCCCACTTGCGCTTGCCGGTGTCGAGGTCGAAGGCGTGGATCTCGTTGCCGGAGGAGTAGTTGCCCTCGGTCGGCAGGTACAGGGTGCTGTCCGTGACGGCCACGCCCTGGCAGCCGCCGAGGTCGTGGCCCACGATCGAGAGCCCGCAGGTCGGCGCGTACGACTGGCCGGCGAGGTCGATGACCGAACGCTCCTTGCCGTCCTTGAGCGCGATGATGCCGCCGGACTTCTTGTCGTCCGACAGGACGGAGACCACGGCCGGTTCTGTGGAGTAGATCTTCTTGGTCCGGAGGCCCTTGCGGCCGTCCCACGTCCAGACGGCCTTGCCCGTGGCCGGGTCGAGCTTCTCGACGTGCGAGGTGTTGTCGCTCACGCAGTTCCAGGAGCGCAGCAGCGCCTTGCCGCCCGCGTAGCCGTCGACGCCGCAGCCCGACTGGATGTCGGGGGTGGGGATCGTCTCGCCGTCGCCGACCCGGATCATGCCGGAGCCGCCGAACCAGGCGGCGCCCATGGCGTCGCCGCTGATGGCCATGTCCAGGCCGATGAAGCTCTCGGCGAAGCCGCCCGACTTGGGGATGGGCTTGTCCCAGACCTTCTTGCCCGCCTTCAGGTCGAGCATGGCGTAGTTGCCGCACTCGTCCTTCTTGTCGCCCTCGTACGCCACGACGACCTTGCCGTCGTCCGTCGTCTCCTTGGGCGCGGCGCACACCCGCTTGGGCAGCGGGACGGACCACTTCTCCTTGCCGTCGGCCGTGGAGTAGGCGACGACCTTGTCCTGCACGGTCTTGACCGCGTTGTCGCCGATCGTCCAGAAGCCCGGGACGGCTGCGCCGGCCCGGTCGACGTCGGGGCCCTTCTGGTCGAGGACGACCTTCGCCTCGCCGTCCTGGCGCGCGTCGTTCGGGTCGCTGCCACCACCGTCGCGCGGGCCCGCGGTGCCCTCGTCACCACCGTCCTTGCCGCCCTTGGCCGGGGCGGCGCCGCCGTGGGCGCTGGGCTTGTCCGAGCCCTTGTCGTCGCCGGTCAGCGCCCACACTCCACCGGCCGCCGCGACCAGGACCGCGAGCGCCGAGCCGATGATGACGGCCGTCCGCTTCCTGTCCGGGCCACCGGAGGAGGGCTGGGGACCCGGGGCGCCGTAGGGCGGGCCCGGGGGCGGCGGGAAGGCGCCGTAGGGGTTGGGCTGTTGCGCGCCGGGCTGTTGCGCGTACGGGTTCGGCGGGTACGGGCTGGGCGGGTACGGCACGCCGGCGGCCGGTCCCTGCCGCCCCGGGGCCGGGGGAGCGCCCCAGGCGGGCGGGGGCGCGGCGGGGGGCTGGGCCGGAGGCGCGGGCGGCTGTTCCGGGACCGCCGCGGACTTCGCCGGCGGGGCCGACGGACCTGCCGGTGCCGGGGGTTCGGCGGGAGCGGCGGGGGGCTGCTGGGGGGCTTGCGGAGCGTTCGCGGCCGGATCCCGCGGTGCGCCGAAGCCGCCCTCGGGGGGCTGGTTCGGCGGCATCGGTGGGGGTGGGGGCGGCTGGACCATCAGCGCATACCTCTTGCTGTGCGGGCCCGGCGTCCGTTCTGCCTCCCCCCGCGATCCGAGGGAACGTCAGCATTCCCACGAAAAGGAGCGAATCGGGCGCGGATCCCGCGCCGTTGCGGCTTTCGAGCGGGAAATCTTTCTATCACCCCGGTTCCGGCGCAGGCCGGGGCCGGTTGCCACAGGGGCCGTTGACGAGGTGGGGACGGGCCTGCCGTCGCGACGCGTATGACGATTAGTCTTGACGGGTGTACGTACGGGAGAACCGCGCACCGGACTCCTCCCGTCGGAACAGGGGGAACCCCGGGCGGTCGGACGACGGGAACGGTCGGGCCCGACAGGCAGCACATGGGCGTCAGACCACATCAGCAGGAGGCAATGTGAGCAGCGATCGGGACGAGCTCCGCGCGGGCGGGACCACAGCCGGCGAGGACCGGTCCGACGCGGGCCACGAGAACGAACCCGACCACACGGGTGAGTTCACGATCGACTACACACCACCGGCTTGGTACACGCAGAACGCGGTGTCACAGGCCACTGGTGCGGCCGGCCCGGCCGGTGGCCCGGCTGTCGGCGAGGGTGACGCGGGCCGGACGGCCCCGCGGGGGCGGGGCCGGACGGCCCCGCCCCCGCCTTCGGGTGAACCGCTGGCTCCGCCGCTTCCGCCGTCGGCTCCGCCTGGTCTGCCGCCCGTGTGGCCGCCGCAGCCGGCCGCCGCCGCGACCCCGGACGAGGGGGCTCCGACGACGGACGGCTCGCCCTTCGGCACCGGCGCGGCGGAGGGGTTCCCGCCCGCCGCCGCGCAGGGCGACGGTTCCGCGGACGAGCTGCCGTTCGGGGCGGAGGCGGCCGTGGCACCGGTGGCGGACGGTACGGCGCCTTCGCCGGCCGAGGCTCCTGACGCGGCCGAAGCGCTTGCCGACGGCGAAGCACCCGCGGCCGAGGCGCCCGCCGAACACGGTGAGGACTTCCCCCTGGCCGCCGCGGCCACCGCGGCCACGCCCGACGACAACGGCGCGGCGGACACCGCCGACGCCGACCCGCTTCCGTTCGGAGCGGACGCCTCCGAGGCCGACGGCGACGTGCGCGGCGAAGGGACCATGCGCTTCTCCCCCGGCGTACCGCAGGGCGAAACCGGCAGCGGCGCTCGCGAGGGTGACGTGCGCAGCGAGGGAACCGTGCGGTTCTCCGCCGTCGCCCCGCGGGAAGAAGCCCCGGACAACCGGGCCGAGGAGCCGCAACCTCCCGTCGACGCTCCCCGCGCCGACGGCACCATGCGCTTCTCCGCGGCCGCTCTGCGCGACGAGGTCGCGGGACGTACGCAGGAGCCGGATGTCCGGAGCGAGGGGACCATGCGGTTCTCCGCCGTGACGCCGCCGGAGGGCGTCACGGAGCCGACCGCCGAGACGCCGACCGAGACGCCGGCCCCTGAGGCACCGGCTCCCGAGGCGTCCGTTTACAAGGCATCGGCCCCTGCGGCGCCCGCTCCTGCGACACCGGCCCCCGAGGCATCCGTTCACGAGGCACCGGCCCTTGCGGCACCGGCACCGGCTCCTGCCGCACCGGCCCCTGAGCCGTGGGCGCCGCCGTCGCCGCCTCAAGGCGCGCTGCCGCCGCTGCCCCCGGACTTCCAGCCCGCCGTCCCGGCCCCAGAGGCTCCCCCGGCCGCCCCGACGCCCGCACCCGCGCCGGCCCTGCCGTCGCGTCCCGACGTCGCCCCCGCGGCGCCCACTCCCCCGCCCGCGCCGGCCGACGCGCCGCGAGACGGCTACGGCTACCCCGGCCAGGCGGCGGCGCCCCAGTCGCCGTACGCGCAGCCGACGGGCGCGCCGCAGGGCGGTTACGGCTACCCGCGGCCCGACGCGGCCCCGACACCCTCGCCGTACGCCCCGACACCCGCTCCGCACGCGGGAGTTGGACAGCCCGACCTCTACGCGCAGTACACCCCGGGCGCGTACAACCCTCAGAACTCCCACCCCCGGCCCGAGGCGTACCCTGCGGCGGACGCGCCCCAGCCCATGCCCAAGCCCTCCCCGTACGCCCCGTACGCCCCGCCCGCCTCCCCCGTGACGCCGCCTCAGGCACCCGTCGCCGCGGACGATTCCGCCGAGGTTCCCGCGCCGCAGCCGCAGGGCGCGCCCGGCGAGCAGGCACCGCAGGCGCAGCCGGGCGTGCAGCCCGGCGGTTACGCGCTGCCGCCCGCCGTCACGCCGGACAACGGCGCCCTTCCGCCGCTCGCCGAGCAGCAGCAACAGCCGCAACCACAGCCCCAGTCGCAGCCCGGCGTCCCCGTGGACCCGCGGTCCGGCGGGTGGCCGACCGTGACGCCCGAGCAGCGGCAGCGGTCCGTGCACGGGGCCCCGCTGGGGTTCACGGCGTCCATGGAGCTGTCGTCGGAGCGGCTGCTGCGCAACAAGCCGAAGCCGAAGAAGCAGCCGAGCACCAGCCGGTTCAAGTTCGGCGGCAAGAAGGAGGAGGCGGAGCGGCAGCGCAGGCTGGAGCTGATCCGCACCCCCGTGCTGTCCTGCTACCGCATCGCCGTGATCAGCCTCAAGGGCGGCGTCGGCAAGACGACGACCACCACCGCGCTCGGGGCGACGCTGGCGAGCGAGCGGCAGGACAAGATCCTGGCGATCGACGCCAACCCCGACGCGGGCACGCTCGGCCGCCGCGTGCGCCGGGAGACGGGGGCGACGATCCGCGACCTCGTCCAGGCGATCCCGAGCCTGAACAGCTACATGGACATCCGGCGCTACACCTCGCAGGCGCCGTCCGGCCTGGAGATCATCGCCAACGACGTGGACCCGGCGGTCTCGACGACCTTCAACGACGAGGACTACCGGCGGGCGATAGACCTGCTGGGCAAGCAGTACCCGATCATCCTCACCGACTCGGGCACCGGCCTGCTCTACAGCGCGATGCGCGGCGTCCTCGACCTCGCGGACCAGCTGATCGTCGTCTCCACGCCGTCCGTCGACGGCGCCAGCAGCGCCAGCACCACGCTGGACTGGCTGCACGCGCACGGCTACGCCGACCTCGTCTCGCGCAGCGTCACGGTGATCTCGGGGGTCCGGGAGACCGGCAAGATGATCAAGGTGGAGGACATCGTCTCCCACTTCGAGACGCGGTGCCGCGGTGTCGTGGTCGTGCCCTTCGACGAGCACCTGGCGGCGGGTGCCGAGGTCGACCTGGAGATGATGCGGCCGAAGACGCGCGAGGCGTACTTCCACCTCTCCGCCCTCGTCGCGGAGGACTTCACGCGGGCCCAGCAGCAGCACGGGCTCTGGACCGGGGAGAACCCGCCCGCGCACCAGGCGCCGCCGGTGCCGGGCGCGTACGTCCCGCCGGGCGCCCCGGGCCCGTACCAGCAGCCGTACGACCCGTACGCGGGCGGACAGCCGCAGGCCCAGCCGTATCCGCAGCAGCCGTACCCGTACGGCCAGCCGCAGCCGGGCGGCCCGTACCCGCCGGCGGGCGGTCAGCCGCAGCCCGGTGGCGGCTACGGCTACCCCCAGCAGTACCCGCCGCAGCAGACCTGAGCGGATGACGGAACGGAAGGGCCCCGGGCGGATGCCGCCCGGGGCCCTTCCGTCAACTCCTCAGCGGGTCACGCCGTGACGTGCGCGGCGTCGTGCGCCGCCACCAGGTCACGCGCCCGCTTCACATCGCCGGCCATGCACTGGAGCAGCGCCTCGATGGAGTCGAACTTCTCCATGCCGCGCAGGTAGGCGAGGAAGTCCACGGCCACGTGCAGGCCGTAGAGATCCAGGTCGGTGCGGTCGATGGCGTACGCCTCGACCGTCCGCTCGGTCGCGTCGAACTGCACGTTCGTGCCGACGGAGATGGCCGCGGGCATCGCCTCGCCGCCGACGGTCAGCCAGCCGGCGTAGACGCCGTCCGCCGGGATCGCGGTGTGCGGGAGGGTCTCGACGTTGGCGGTGGGGTAGCCGAGTTCGCGGCCGCGCTGCGCGCCGTGGACGACGACGCCCTCGACGCGGTGCGGGCGGCCGAGGATCTCCATCGCGCCCGCGACGTCGCCCTCGGCGACCAGCCGCCGGGTCAGCGTGGACGAGAACGGCAGTCCGTCGCCCGCCTCACCGGTCACATAGAGGTCCATGACCTCGACGTCGTAGTCGTAGGTGACACCCAGCTCCTGGAGCAGGCCGACATCGCCCGCCGCCCGGTGGCCGAAGCGGAAGTTGGGGCCCTCCACGACGAGCTTGGCGTGCAGCTTGTCGACCAGCACCTTGACCACGAAGTCCGCGGGCGAGAGCTTGGAGAACTCCGCCGTGAACGGCAGGATCAGCACCGCGTCCACGCCCAGCTCCGCCATCAGCTCCGCGCGCCGGTGGTGCGGGGCCAGCAGCGGCGGGTGGCTGCCCGGCCGCACGACCTCGCTGGGGTGCGGGTCGAAGGTCACCACGACGGCGGGGACGCCGAGCGACCGCGCCCGCTCCACCGCGCGCCCGATGAGCAGCTGGTGCCCCCGGTGCACCCCGTCGTACGAGCCGATGGTGACGACGCTGCGCCCCCAGTCCTGGGGGATGTCCTCCAAGCCACGCCAGCGCTGCACTGTGCCCGCTCCTCGCCCGAACCCGAACTGTTGTCTGTCGATATACGCAGGACTAAGAGTGCCATGCTGGCTCGCGGCGGTCCGCATCGGCCGGTCCACCGGCGCTCGCCCCGCCCGCCTCGGCCCCGGCGGTGAGCCTGATCCGCGCCCGCGGCCCCACCACCACGGCCCACTGCGCGGGCGCGGACTTCAGCCAGCGGCGCACCTGTTCACCGAAGACCGGGATCTCGCGGGCCAGCTGCGTCAGCCGCCGGTCGAAGCAGGCCGCCCCCTCCGCGGTGCGCGCCATCAGCAGGCCGGTGCGGTGCACGAGGTCGCGCGTGCGCGCCTCGGTGCGCTCTGCGGCGCCCGCGGCCACGGCCCGCAGCAGGGCGTCGAGGACGGTGACGTCGCGCTCGTACGGGCCGTACTGCTCGCGCTCCAGCAGCACCTCCAGCAGCTCCTGGCGCAGGGGACGGGACAGCGAGGTGCCGGGGGCAGCCAGGACGGGGGCGAGGGCCCGGCGCACCTGTGCGGGGCGGCTGCTCAGCAGGTGCACGACCAGCGGGAAGAGCACGGACCTGGCGGCGGGGCCCTCCTCCAGCCGCCGGTCGACGAAGGCCGCGGCGTGGTCGGCGCCTTCGGGACGGTGCTCGATGTGCTCCTGGACGAGCGCGGCGGCCCGGCGGGCCAGGGCCGGGGCGGTGACCCCGGCGAGGGCGCGCAGCACCAGGGCCGGGCCGTCGCCCGGCTCGTACAGCCGTGCCCGGAAGATCGCGAATACGGGCTCGGGGTGGGTGGTCAGGGCGGCCGCGAGGGCCTCGGCGGGCAGGTGCGGATCGCCTGCGGCGAAGCGGACGACGGCCTGCGGGAGGTATTTCGCGCGGGTCTCGGTGTCCCGGACGAGGAGGGCGAGCGCGGTGCCGTGCAGGGCGCCCTCGGCGGGGCGGGCGAGGAGGGCGAGCGCGGAGTAGCGCAGCAGCTCGCGGTCGGCGTCGATGGTGACGTGGGGCGCGGTCCGCAGGGCGTACGCGGCGGCGGCCACGTGCCGCTCCAGGCGGTCGTCGTGGGCCCAGCGGTCGACGGCCCGGCAGAGCGCGGACGGCTCGTCCTCGGCGAGGGCGTTGAGGAGCTCGTCGGCACGCGGGTGCCCGGCCTCCACCAGGGCCTCGGCGAGGTCGTCGACGGCGCGGTGGCGGTGGGTGTGGAGCAGCACCTGCGCTGCGGTGGAGACGGTGAGGCGGGCGCTGTCGGGGTAGGGCGCGGCCTGGAGGGGGCGCTCGTCGGTGAACCAGCGGCAGATGAGGGTCTGTGCCGCGCAGGGGTCCTCGGCGAGGACGGTGGCGACGGCCGGCAGGAAGCGGTCGCTCTGGGGCGCGTGGGCGCCCTGGTGCGGCGCGAGCTGCGAGTGGACCTGGGCGGCGGCGCCGGGCGGCGGGCCGTCGGCGGGGAGCAGCAGGCGCAGCAGGTCGAGGCGGTCGGCGAGGCCGAGCGGCAGCCGGAGCCAGAACCAGGGCCCGAACTCGGCGAGCCCGCCCAGCGCCCGGCTCGCGTCGCTGTCGAAGCCACCGAGGTCGACGGCACGGGCGGTGATCCGCTCGGCGAGCAGCCGCAGCGCGCCGAGGTAGGGGGCGGCGTCGGGGACGCGGAGCAGCGTCTCGCCGAGCAGGTGCGCGGCCCACCAGGCGGGGTCGGGGAGGGCCGGGGCCGGTGCGTCGGTGGCGGCGGCGGTCCGCCCGAGGGCGGAGCGCCCGGCCGGGGAGAGCGCCTCCACGGCGTGGACCAGGGCGCAGAGGCGCTCGGCCAGGGCGGCGGGGCCGGAGCGCCGGGCGAGCAGGAGCAGCGACTGGAGCACGGGGCCGATACGGTGCCGGGGCACGGGCAGCGGCTTGGGTTTCTCCTGCTCGGCCGCGCCGCGCTTGGTGCGGCGGCGGCCCGCGCCGGTACGGGGCGGCCGCTTGGAGCCGGGGGGCGGCGGCACGTGGCCCTCGGGGGCGGCCCCGGTGCCCGGCCGGGACGGAAGCCTCTCCTCCGCCTCCAGGCCCGCGCTCTCGTGCTCGTACCAGCGGTGGACCAGCGCGTGCAGGGCCGTGTCGAGGTCCAGGTGCGCGCCCTGGAGCCAGTCGGCGAACTCCTCGTGCGCGAAGCGGTAGCCGCTGCCCGCGGGGACGAGGAGGCCTTCGGTGAGCACGGCGGAGGCCCAGCCGTTGCGCCAGGGGAAGAGCTCCTCGAACGCCTCGCGCTCCAGCTCCCCCTGGCCGGGCCCGAGACAGCGCCGGGCCGCCTCGTGCACCTGCCCGGCGACCCGGGCGGCGAGCCGGCGCACCGTCGTGCCGCGCAGCGGTGGCCTGCGGTCGGCGGAGAGCCGTACGGCGATGCGCAGGCAGGTCAGGTCCAGATAGGCGGAGAAGACGTCCCAGCGGTCGGGCGGCCGGGCTCCCTCGTCCTCCCCGGAGACGGCCGCGTCCGGGAGGGCGGCGCGGACCTCCGCGAGCAGCCGGAGGGCCAGCGGGTGGGCGGCGTCCGCCTGCTGGATGGCCTCCTCGGGGACGCCGTAGACGGCCCGGGCCTCGGCGGCCTGCCGGGGGGTGAGGTCGGTGAGGCGGACACATGGCGGCAGGCCCCGGGGGGCGGGGGCGTCGTCCGGCACGTGGAGGGCGGACGGCGGGAAGAGGGCGCCCGCCGTCTCCCAGTGCTCGGGGCGGCAGGCGACGATGATCCGGGCCGACACCTCCCCCAGCCACTCCGCGGTGGCGGCCGTCCAGGCGGGCAGTCCGTGGGCGAGGACCGGGGGGAGCTCCTCGGGCCCGTCGAGGACGATCAGCAGGGGGCGTCCCACGCGGTGCGCGAGCGCGGCGACGGCTTCCGGGGTGGCCTCGGCGGGGTCCCCGACCGTGCCGGCCGTGCCCGCCGAGGCGGTGACGATCCGCGCGGCCGCCTCCAGGGCGCGCGCGACGGCGTCTCGCACGCTCTCGTCGCCGTCGCGCAGGTCGGCGCCGCGGATCCAGATCGTGGGCGCGGGCTCCGAGCCGAGGGCCCGCCGGGAGGCGAGCGCGCCGAGCTCGGTCGTACGGCCGGTGCCCGGCCCGCCGACGAGCCCCAGGACCAGGGGCCCCAGCGGCGGGCGGGTCTCCGGTTCCGCTTCCGGCCCGGCCCCGGCGTCCGCCTCGGTGCCGGCTTGCCGGTCGTCGGGCGGGGCCGCGGGCTCGGCCGCGTCGCCGCCGCAGGGCAGGCCGGCTTCAGGGACGTCTGCGCCTGCGGGATCCGGCCCGTCGTCCGCGTCGGTGAACGGGGGGCGCGGGCACGCCAGGAAGCGCTCGAACTCCCTGGCGGTCTCCGGCCTCGGGACGGGATCGCGCCAGGCGCGCGCGGTGGTGACCTGCCCGAGGGAGGTGGCCGTGAGCTGGAGGGCACCGGCGAGATTGAGGTCGGGGCCGAACGCCGGGATGGTGGCGGCGTTGCGCTCCAGGAGGGCCGCCAGGGGCCCGTCCGGGGTGGCACCGGCGGCGGCCCGGAGCGGGATCGCGAATCCGCCCGACCGGCGCTCGGCGTGCAGCGCGGTACCGAGGACGGCGGCCACCGTTCCCGTACGGGCGTCGATGACGGGGCCGCCGGTGGCCTCCTCGCCGAGGCGCAGGCCGTCGCGCTCGCCGAGGGACAGCTCGACGGCCGCGTCCAGCAGGTGGAAGCGGTCGGTGGCGGTGTACGTCACCAGCGCCTCGCCGACGATCCGCGCGGTCTGCCAGCGGCCCGCGCGCAGCCGCACCTCCGTGCCGTCCTCGATCCAGTCGGCCGCGGCGACGGGCAGTGGCCGCACGCCGAGGCCCTCGGTCCGTACGAGCGCGAGGTCGCAGCCGGGCAGCTGGGTCACGGCGTCCGCGCCGACCAGGCAGGTGCGGTCACCCGGCGCGAGGAGGACGAGCCGGGCGAGCCCGTCGACCGCCTCGTGGCTGGTGATCATCGTGCCGCGGTCGTCCGCGAGGAACCCCGTGCCGCGCGGTCGCCCGGCGAGGTCTCTGATGCGCACCAGGTACTCGTCCGCATCGGTCCGCCGACCGTTCATCCGTCGAACCTCCCCGCCGTGCACTTACGTCGACGGTAGGGAGCGGATGATCGGCAGGACAGATCGCACCCGGAACGCGCCCCCTTCCACCCCCTCCGTTCACTCCGAGCGCCTGCCCAATGGGGTGAATCCTCCGCATGGAGCGGATGGGGAGCGGAGAGAAGGGCATCGTGGGACGGGGCGCGTACGGACGCGCCCCGTCCCACGATCATGCCGAAGCCGAGGCCCCGGCGCCGGTGTCAGGCCGTCGGCCGGCCTCAGCCGAAGACGGCCAGGCTCTTCGCCTTGCCGCCCTGGTTCTCGACCAGGACCAGGAAGCGGCCGTCCGGCCCGAAGACCGCGACCGGGCCGGTGCCCTCGAAGAGCGGCATCTTGAGCCGCACGCCGTTGCCGAGCAGGCGCGCCTGCTCCTCGTTGACGTCCCAGCGCTGGAAGGCCGCGGCAGCCGCCTCGGCGACCGGCATGACGCCCAGCTCCTCCTGGATCTGCTCCAGCGTCCGGGCCTCGCCCAGCCCGTACGGGCCGACCCTGGTGCGCCGCAGCGCCGTCAGGTGGCCGCCGACGCCCGTGTCCGCGCCCAGGTCACGGGCGAGGGCACGGACGTAGGTGCCGGAGGAGCACACGACGGAGACCAGCAGGTCCTGCACCGGGGTGCCGTCCTCCGCCTCGGCCGGGTGCACGGCGTGCACCGCGAAGGAGGAGACCGTCACCGGGCGGGCGGGGATCTCGAAGTCCTCGCCCTCGCGGGCCCGGGCGTAGGACCGCTTGCCGTCTATCTTGATCGCGCTGACCTTCGACGGGACCTGCATGATGGCGCCCGTCAGCTTGGCCACGCCCGCGTCGATCGCCTCGCGGGTGACCCCGGAGGCGTCGGCGGACGAGGTGATCTCGCCCTCCGCGTCGTCCGTCACGGTGTTCTGCCCGAGGCGGATCGTCGCGACGTACTCCTTCTCGGTCAGCGCGAGATGACCGAGCAGCTTGGTCGCCCGCTCGATGCCGAGGACGAGCACGCCCGTCGCCATCGGGTCGAGCGTCCCCGCGTGGCCGACGCGCCGCGTCCGCGCGATGCCGCGCATCTTGGCGACCACGTCGTGCGAGGTGAAGCCGGCCGGCTTGTCGACAATGATCAGACCGTCCGGCGGAGCCGGTGCCTTCTGCTTCATTCGGACGCCGCGTCCGTGTTCTCGGCGGTCTCTGCCTTCTCGACGTCCTCTGCGTCCTCGCCCGGCTTGCGGTACGGGTCCGCCTCGCCCGCGTACTTCTTGCCCGAGGAGACCTCACGGACCTCCGCGTCCTTGGCCTTGGCCTTGGCGAGCAGGTCGTCGATCGTCCGGGCGTTGTCGGGCAGGGCGTCCGCCACGAAGGTCAGGGTCGGGGTGAAGCGCACCCCGGTCTCCCGGCCCACGGTGGAGCGCAGGATGCCCTTGGCGCTCTCCAGGGCGGCCGCGGACGCGGCGCGCTCCTCGTCGTCGCCGTAGACCGTGTAGAACACGGTCGCCTGCTGCAGATCGCCCGTGACCCGGGTGTCCGTGATGGTCACATAGCCGAGCCGCGGGTCCTTGATCCGGCGCTGGAGCGTCTCCGCGACAATCTCCCGGATACGGTCGGCCAGCTTGCGCGCCCGCGCGTTGTCGGTCATGCGCCTACTTCTTTCTTCTTCGGTTCAGTCATCAGTCGTCGTCGCCGTGGATCCGCCGTCTGACCGACAGCAGTTCCACCTCCGGCCGCCCGGCGACAAGCCGCTCGCAGCGGTCCAGTACATCCGTGAGGTGCCCCGTGTCCCCGGAGACCACCGCGAGCCCTATCCGGGCCCTGCGGTGGAGGTCATGATCACCGACCTCCGCCACACTGACCGCGAACTTGCGGGCCAGCTCGGCGACGATCGGGCGGACGACGGAGCGCTTCTCCTTCAGCGACCGGACATCGCCGAGGAGGAGGTCGAAGGACAGAGTCCCTACATACATGCGTGACGGGTGAGGCCCACCCGGGAGGCGTGAGGTCCAGCTGGTGTGTACGAGCTCCTAGAACCGTACATGCAACGGCCGGGGCCGATCGACGGAAATATTCTCCCGCCGACCGGCCCCGTCCCGCGCGCCGCCCGGCCACCGCTTCCGGTGGACGGGCCGCGCGCGGCAGTTGCAACGCGTATCAGCCGCGCGGCTTCTCGCGCATCTCGTACGTCGCGATGACGTCGTCGATCTTGATGTCGTTGAAGTTTCCGAGGTTGATACCGCCCTCGAAGCCCTCGCGGATCTCGGTGACGTCGTCCTTGAAACGACGCAGACCGACGATGTTGAGCTCCTCCGCGATGACCTTGCCGTCGCGGATGAGTCGCGCCTTGGTGTTGCGCTTGACCTCGCCGGAGCGGATGAGAACACCCGCGATGTTGCCCAGCTTGGACGAGCGGAAGATCTCGCGGATCTCCGCCGTACCCAGCTCGACCTCTTCGTACTCCGGCTTCAGCATGCCCTTCAGGGCCGCCTCGATCTCCTCGATCGCCTGGTAGATGACCGAGTAGTAACGGACGTCGACGCCCTCGCGCTCGGCCATCTGCGTGGCACGGCCCTCGGCGCGGACGTTGAAGCCGATGACGATGGCGTCGGAGCCGGTCGCCAGGTTGATGTCGGACTCGGTGACCGCACCGACACCGCGGTGCAGGATCCGGATCTCGACCTCTTCGCCGACATCGAGCTGGAGCAGCGAGGACTCGAGAGCCTCCACCGAACCGGACGCGTCGCCCTTGATGATGATGTTGAGGTCCTGCACCAGACCGGCCTTGAGCACCTTGTCGAGGTCCTCGAGGGACACCCGGCGGGTGCGCTTGGCGAAGGCGGCGTTGCGCTCACGCGCGGCGCGCTTCTCGGCGATCTGGCGAGCCGTACGGTCCTCGTCGACGACGAGGAAGTTGTCGCCGGCGCCCGGGACGTTGGTCAGACCGAGGACGAGGACGGGGGTCGACGGACCCGCTTCCTCGACGTTCTGGCCCTTGTCGTCGAGCATCGCGCGGACACGGCCGTAGGCGTCACCGGCGACCATCGTGTCACCGACGCGGAGGGTACCGCGCTGGACGAGCACGGTGGCCACGGCGCCGCGGCCACGGTCGAGGTGGGCCTCGATGGCGATACCCTGCGCGTCCTGCTCCGCGTTGGCGCGCAGGTCGAGCGAGGCGTCCGCGGTGAGGACCACGGCCTCCAGCAGGCTGTCGATGTTCAGACCCTGCTTGGCGGAGATGTCGACGAACATGGTGTCGCCGCCGTACTCCTCGGCCACCAGACCGAACTCGGTGAGCTGACCGCGCACCTTGGTCGGGTCGGCACCCTCGACGTCGATCTTGTTGACCGCGACCACGATCGGCACGTCGGCCGCCTTGGCGTGGTTCAGCGCCTCGATCGTCTGCGGCATCACACCGTCGTTCGCCGCCACCACGAGGATCGCGATGTCGGTGGACTTCGCACCACGGGCACGCATGGCGGTGAACGCCTCGTGACCCGGGGTGTCGATGAAGGTGATCGCGCGCTCTTCGCCGTTGACCTCGGTGGCGACCTGGTACGCACCGATGTGCTGCGTGATACCGCCGGCCTCGCCCGCGACGACGTTCGTCTTGCGGATGGCGTCCAGCAGTCGGGTCTTACCGTGGTCGACGTGACCCATGACGGTCACGACCGGCGGACGGGAGACGAGCATCTCCTCGCCGCCCTCGTCCTCACCGAACTCGATGGAGAACGACTCGAGCAGCTCGCGGTCCTCCTCCTCGGGGCTGACGATCTGAACGGTGTAGTTCATCTCGCCGCCGAGGAGCTGCAGCGTCTCGTCGGAGACCGACTGCGTGGCCGTGACCATCTCGCCGAGGTTCATCATCACGGCGACGAGCGACGCCGGGTTGGCGCCGATCTTCTCCGCGAAGTCGGTGAGGGAGGCACCGCGGGACAGGCGAATGGTCTCGCCGCCACCGCGCGGCAGCATCACGCCGCCGACGGACGGGGCCTGCATGGCCTCGTACTCCTGGCGCCTCTGCCGCTTCGACTTACGGCCACGACGCGCCGGACCGCCGGGACGGCCGAAGGCACCCTGCGTGCCGCCACGGGCACCCGGGCCGCCGGGACGGCCACCGAAGCCGGGACGACCGCCGAAGCCGCCGCCACCGCCGCCGGGGCCACCGCCACCGGGACGACCGGCGAAGCCGCCGCCGCCACCGGGACGACCGCCGCCACCGGGACCGGCCGGACGGCCGGCGAAGCCGCCGCCACCCGGACGACCGGCACCGCCGGGACGACCGGCACCGGCGCCGGGACCGCGACCGCCGCCGCCGGGGCCCGGACGCGGACCCGCGGCCGGACGCTGCGGCATCATGCCGGGGTTCGGACGGTTGCCCGCAGGAGCGCCACCGGGACGCGGAGCGCCGCCGGGGCCGCCCTGCGGACGGGGCATGCCGCCCGGGGTCGGACGGGCACCGCCCTGACCCTGCGGACGCGGGGCGCCGCCGGGGCCGCCCTGCGGACGCGGGGCACCCGGACCGGGCCGCTCGCCGCCGGGACGCGGGGCGCCACCGGGACGGGGGGCCTGCGGGCGGGCCATGCCGGTGGAGCCACCGGAGGTGAAGGGGTTGTTGCCCGGACGGGGACCGGCCGGACGGGCGCCACCGGGACGCGGGGCACCCTGGCCGCCGGGGCGCGGGGCGCGCTCGGGACGACCGCCGTCACGCTGACCGCCGTCACGACCGGCGGGCGCCGGACGAGCCGGACGCGGGCCGGGGGTGGCGCCGGGGCGCGGACCGGACGGGGCCTGCTGGGACGGCGCCTGCTGCGCCGGGGCCGGGGCGGAGAACTCCGCGGCCGGGACCGGGGTGACAGGGGCAGGCTTGGCCGGAGCCGCCGGAGCGGGCTTCGGGCCGGGGCGCGGACCAGGGGTCGGCGCCGCGCCTGCGGGCTTGGGAGAGGGGGTCTCCGCGGCCGGCTTGGGAGCCGGGGCAGCGGGACGGGGGGCGCCCGGAGTGGGGGCACCCGGCTTCGCGGGCGCAGCCTTGCGCGGCGCCGCGGGCTTCGCAGAGGACTTGGCGTTGCCGCCAGGACCCTGCAATGCGTCAGTCAACTTGCGGACGACCGGCGCCTCGATCGTCGAGGACGCCGAACGGACGAATTCACCAAGTTCTTGGAGCTTGGCCATGACGACCTTGCTCTCTACTCCGAACTCCTTGGCGAGTTCGTATACCCGGACCTTAGCCACTTCGCTCCTTCTAGGTCCGGGGTGTCCACCGGACCGTCGCTACTTCATGGGCGTACTCATCGCGTACTCATCGAGTGCTCATCGCAATCTCGACCTACTTCCAACTCGCGAGGTACCTGACCGCACGGTTTCCCGTGCCGTTCTTCTTACGGTGTTGCCTGCCGGTGCTGCCCTTACTCATCGATCCGCTCGATGTGCCGGCGCAGTTCCGTCACGTCGAGCGGGCCCTGGGCCTTGAAGGCCCGGGGGAACGCCCTGCGGCGGACCGCCAGGTCGAGACAGACCAGTGTGGGGTGCACGGAGGCACCCCGGCCGGGCAGCGTACCGCGAGGGTCGGGGACGCAAGCGCCCTCGATCATCACGATCCGCAGCAGATCGCCCTTGGCCGCTCGCTCCCGGCATCCCACACAGGTTCGCTCAGGGCATGCGCGGGCATGCGTCCGGCCAGACACTGATTAAGTCTACCTCCCCGCGCCGACCTCGCCCCTGGGGGGCCGTGATCGGGCACGAATACGTTTCGGCCACCCTGCGCGGCCGTCTGCCGAGGCCCCACCGCGGGGCCCCGAAGTCCATCGGCCGGCGCCAGGGGCGCCGGCCTCACAAGGATCAGTCCTGGTCGGACTGCTCCGTGTCCGGGCGGATGTCGATGCGCCAGCCGGTGAGGCGGGCGGCGAGGCGGGCGTTCTGCCCCTCCTTGCCGATGGCGAGCGACAGCTGGTAGTCCGGCACGGTCACCCGGGCGGAGCGCGCGCCGAGGTCCACGACCTCGACCTTGCTCACCCGTGCGGGGGACAGCGCGTGGGCCACGAGCTCGGCCGGGTCGTCCGACCAGTCGACGATGTCGATCTTCTCGCCGTGCAGCTCGGCCATGACCGCGCGGACGCGGCCGCCCATCGGGCCGATGCAGGCACCCTTGGCGTTCAGCCCGGAGCGGGTCGAGCGCACCGCGATCTTGGTGCGGTGGCCGGCCTCGCGGGCGATGGCCGCGATCTCCACCGAACCGTCGGCGATCTCCGGCACCTCCATGGCGAAGAGCTTCTTCACCAGGCTGGGGTGGGTGCGCGAGAGCGTCACGGACGGGCCGCGGACACCCTTCGCCACTCGGACGACGTACGTCCGCAGGCGGGTGCCGTGCTTGTACTCCTCGCCGGGGACCTGCTCCTGCACCGGCAGGATGGCCTCCAGCTTGCCGATGTCGACCAGGACGTTCTTCGGGTCCTTGCCCTGCTGGACGACGCCCGCGACGACGTCGCCCTCACGGCCCGCGAACTCACCGAAAGTGATCTCGTCCTCGGCATCGCGCAGACGCTGGAGGATGACCTGCTTGGCGGTGGTCGCGGCGATCCGGCCGAAGCCGGACGGGGTGTCGTCGAACTCGCGGGGCTCCTCGCCCTCCTCCAGGTCCTGCGGGTCCTCCTTGGCCCAGACCATCACATGGCCGGTGGACCGGTCCAGCTCCACGCGGGCGCGGCGGCGGCTTCCCTCGGTGCGGTGGTACGCGATGAGGAGGGCCGACTCGATCGCCTCGACCAACAGGTCGAAGGAGATCTCCTTCTCTCGCACCAGACCCCGCAGGGCACTCATGTCGATGTCCACGGCTACGCCTCCTCTTGGCTCTCGTCGGTTTCGTCTGCGGCCTTGGCGGCCTTGTCGTCTGACTTGCGGTTGAACTCGATCTCGACGCGGGCCTTGGCGATCTCACCGAAGGTGATCCGCCGGGTGGTGGGCTTGCGGCCCTTCACCCCGGGAACCTCCAGGTCCAGGCCCTCGTCGTCCACCGCGACGATACGGGCGACGAGCTCGCCGCCCTCCGTCAGCTGCGCCTTCATCAGGCGGCCGGTGGCACGCACGTAGTGACGGTGCTCGGTCAGGGGACGGTCCGCGCCGGGAGAGGTGACCTCCAGGACGTACGGGGTCCCGCCCATGGCGTCCGTCTCGTCGAGCTTCTCGGAGGCCGCGCGGCTGAGGTCGGCGCACTCGTCCAGCTCGACGCCCGCGTCGGAATCCACCACGACGCGCAGCACGCGGCGCTTGCCCGCGGTGGTCACCTCGACCTCTTCCAGATCCAGCTCTCGCGCGCTGACGAGAGGGGCCAGCAGCTCGCGCAGCCTCTCGCTCTGGGTGGTGCTCATCCGGGTGACTCCTCGGCCGCGTGTGCTGTTGTGGGAAAGTCGCGTGTCAGGTCAAAGCCTATCTGTTCCGGCAGCCGACTGACGATTCGGTCCCCGCTCCCCCGGCCTCGCGCCCGCGCGCGGGTACGCTCGCGGGCGGTGATCATGGCAGGACCTGGCGGACACACGGAAAGTAGGGGCTCGTGGCGCTCACGACGACGACGCGGGGCACTGCCGGCCCGCGCAGACGCGGGGTACTGGCGGGCGGCGCGGCCCTGCTGACCGGTGGCGCCTCGGCCCTGCTGACCGGCTGCTCGGACGGCGCCGGGGGCGGCGGCGAGCGGACGTCCGCGGCGAACCGGCTGCGGGCCGCCGCAGGCCGGGACTCGGCGGAACTGCTGGCACGCTACGACGCGACCATCGGCGCGCACGACGCGCTCGCCCCCCGGCTGCGGCCGCTGCGGGCCGAAGTCGCCCGGCACGCCGAGGCGTTCGGAACCTCCGCGTCCGCCTCGCCCTCGGCCTCCGCCTCCGCTTCACCTCCCCCGGGCGTCCCCGGGGACGGGAAGAAGGCCCTGGCCGCCCTCGCCGAGGCCGAGCACCGCGCCATGGACGCCCGTACGGCCGCGCTCGTCGGCGCGCCGCCCGAGCTCGCCCGGCTCCTCGCGTCCGTCGCGGCGGCGGGCGCCGGTCACATCTTCCTGCTCGGAGAGGACTCATGACGCGGTCACCGTCCGCCACCCCGCGGACCCGGACCCTGGACGCGGCCCAGGCCGCCCTCGCCGCGGAACACGCAGCGGTGTACGGCTACGGAGTGGTCGGCGCGCGCGCCGACGAGCCGCACGCCGCGCTGGCCCGCGAGGCGTACGACGCGCACCGCGTGCGGCGCGACGCGATGGACCGGGCCGTACGGGACCTGGGCGGCACGCCCGAGGCGGCGGCCGCGGGGTACGCGCTGCCGTTCGCGGTGCCCGACGCGGCGGCCGCGGTGCGGCTGGGCGCGGAGCTGGAGAGCCGGGTCGCGGACGTCTACGCCGACCTCGTACGGGACGCCACGGGCGCCCTCCGCCGGGACGCGGCGACCGCGCTGCGGGACTCGGCGGTGCGGGCGGTGCGCTGGCGCGGGGGCAGCGTAGCCTTCCCTGGGCTCGTCGAGCGGGCCTCCCCCAGCGGTTCGCCGGACCGTGCCTGACCAGCGAAGACGAAAAGGACAGCCCAGGGATGACCCACGCGAACAACCGCCTCGAACCGCCGGAGCGGCTGGTGCGGACCCTGAGCCTCGACCCCCCGGAGAGCCCCGCCCGCCGCTGGCTGGCCGCGCTGCCCGGGACCGCCCAGGAGTGGCTGCGGCGCTGGGAATTGACACTCGAACGGGTACAGGAGCCGGGCGGGCGCACCAGCCTGGTCCTCCTCGTCCGGCAGCCCGACGGCACGCCCGCGGCCCTCAAACTGACCCCGCCCGACGGCACGGCGGCGCTGGAGCACGCGGCACTCACCCGGTGGGACGGCCGGCACGCGGTGCGGCCGCTGCGGGCGGACCCCGACGGCGGGGCGCTCCTGCTGGAACGGCTGCACGGTGACATCAGCCTGCGCTCGCTCGCGGAGCCGAAGGCGCAGCTGGAGGCCGCGGCGGTGCTCCAGCGGCTGTGGGTGCCGCCGGGCGACGACCATCCGTTCGGCGGCGTCGCCGAGCACACGGCGGCCCTCGCCGCGGGTCTTCGGGAGCACCGGGAGCAGCCCTGGGCTGCCGACGCGCGGGCCCTCGCCGACGAGGCACTGGAGCTCCGGGACGCGCTCACGGCGGACTCCGCGGAGGAACCGGTGCTGCTGCACGGGGAGTTCCACCAGGGCAACGTGCTGGCCGGCGACCGGTCGCCGTGGCTGGCCGTCGGCCCGCGGCCGCTGGTGGGCGAGCGGGCGTACGACCTGGCGTGGCTGGTCGGCGACCGCGTCGACACGCTGCTGGCGGCGCCGGGCTCGGCGGCTGCCGCGCGGCGGCGGGTGTCGAAGCTCTCGGATTCGCTGGACGTGTCGGCGGAGCGGGTGCGGGGGTGGGCGGTCTTCCGCGCTGTGTCCTCCGGACTGGCCGAGCTTTCTTCCGGGCGCCGGGGGCGGGGTGAACTGCTGCTGGAGTTCGGGGGGTTGCTTTAGCGGTGCCGCTGGGCCGGCGCCCCGGCTCCTGGCTGCGGGCCGGTTCGCGCCTGCGGCGGGCTTGTTCCCCTACCCCGCCCCTTCCCGAAACTGGGGGCAAGCCCCCAGACCCCCTGTCCTCAATCGCCGGACGGGCTGAAATCGAGGGGCGGGGCTGGGGCAAACTCAGGCCGACGTCAGACGCGCCACCGCCTCCGCCACCGGCAGTTCCTCGCGAGCCCCCGTCCGCCGGTCCCTGAGCTCGACCACACCGTCAGCCGCACCCCGACCGACCACCAGAATCGTCGGCACTCCGATCAGTTCCGCGTCCGTGAACTTGACGCCCGGGGACACCCCGGCGCGATCGTCCAGCAGGACGCGCACCCCGGCCTCGCCCAACTGGGCGGCCAGGGACGACGCCAGTTCCGTCTGCGCCGCCTTGCCCGCCGCGACCACGTGGACGTCGGCGGGGGCGATCTCGCGCGGCCAGCACAGGCCCGCCTCGTCGTGGGTCTGTTCGGCGAGGGCGGCCACCGCGCGGGAGACGCCGATGCCGTACGAGCCCATGGTGACCCGGACCGGCTTGCCCTGCTGTCCTAGGACGTCGAGGCCGAAGGTGTCGGCGTACTTCCTGCCGAGCTGGAAGATGTGGCCGATCTCGATCGCCCGGCCGATCCCCAGGCCCGCGCCGCACCGGGGGCAGGGGTCGCCCTCGCGGACCACGACGACGTCGAGGTACCGGTCGACCTTGAAGTCCCGTCCGCAGACCACGTTCCGCGCGTGCGTGTCCGGCTTGTTGGCCCCGGTGATCCACGCCGTGCCGGGTGCCACGCGTGGGTCGGCGATATAAGGCACCGTCAGTCCCTGCGGGCCGACGTAGCCGCGTACGAGGTCGGGCCGGTCCGCGAAGTCCTCGGCCGTCACCAACTCCACGACGGCGGGCGCCAGGTGCTCGCCCAGCTTGCCGAGGTCCACCTCGCGGTCGCCGGGCACGCCGATGGCGGTGATCTCACCGTCGATCTTGACGAGGAGGTTCTTGAGGGTGGCCGAGGCGGGCACGCCGAGGTGGTCGGCGAGGGCCTCGATGGTGGGGGTGTCCGGGGTGTCCAGCTCCTCGACGGGACCGTGCCCGGCCTCGGCGCCGGCCTCGATCCGTACGGTCACCGCCTCGGTGTTGGCGGAGTAGTCGCACTGCGGGCAGTCCACGAAGGTGTCCTCGCCGGCCGCGGCCGGGGCGAGGAACTCCTCCGACGCCGAGCCGCCCATGGCGCCCGAGACGGCGGAGACCACGCGGTGGTCCAGGCCGAGCCGGGTGAAGATCCGGAGGTACGCCTCGCGGTGCAGGCGGTAGGCCTCGGCGAGGCCCTCGTCGGTGGTGTCGAAGGAGTACGAGTCCTTCATCTGGAACTCGCGGCCGCGCAGCACACCCGAGCGGGGCCGTGCCTCGTCGCGGTACTTCGTCTGGATCTGATAGAGGATCACCGGCAGGTCCTTGTAGGACGTGCACTGGTCCTTGACCGTGAGCGTGAAGATCTCCTCGTGGGTGGGGCCGAGGAGATAGTCGGCGCCCTTGCGGTCCTTCAGCCGGAAGAGCAGGTCGCCGTACTCCGCCCAGCGCCCGCTCGCCTCGTAGGGCTCCTTGGGCAGCAGCGCCGGCAGCAGGACCTCCTGGCCGCCGATGGCGTCCATCTCCTCCCGGACCACCCGGGAGACGTTGTCCAGCACCTTCTTGCCGAGCGGCAGCCACGTCCAGACCCCCGCGGAGGTGCGGCGGACGTAACCGGCGCGGACCAGCAGCTTGTGGCTGGCGGTCTCCGCGTCGGCCGGATCGTCGCGCAGTGTCTTCAGCATCGTCGTGGACATGCGCTGGACGTGGGCCATCGTGGTCTCCTGCGTGCGTAGTGGACTGGCAGGAGGTTAGCCGCAGGCGGCGACGGCGCGGCAACGGGTTTTCGCGCGCTCAGCCCAGCAGGGGCAGGGGCGCCCCCATCACCACGTAGGGGCTCGGGGCGCTCGGGAAGACGACCTGCCGCGCGAGGTCGCGGTAGCCGAGGCTGCGGTAGAGGGCGCGGGCGGGGCTCTCGGTGTCGATGGCGGAGAGGATGCTGCGGGGCTCGGCCGCGGTCGCGGTGATGGCGGTGATGAGGGCGCGCCCGATGCCGCGCTTCTGGTAGTCCGGGTGGACGTGCAGCTCGGTGATGACGAAGGCGTCGTCGAGCCAGCCGTCGGAGCCGGTGTTCCGCAGATACGGTTCGACGACGCTGGACCACCAGTGACCGCGGCTGTTCGGCATGCCGTAGACGAAGCCGACGAGCCGCCCGTCCGCCGTCGTCGCCCCGAGGGCGCGGGCGCCGGGACAGCCGAGGTGCCGGAGCACGATGTGGCGCCGTACGCCGACCTCTTCCTCGGTGAGCCCGAAGGCCAGCGCCTGTACGCCCAGCGCGTCGTCGACGCGCGCGGCGAGGTCGAGCGGGCCGACCGCGATGTCATCCATGTCGGGAGGCTACCTCCCCCGCCGGGCGGGGCGGCCGGATCGGGGCCGGGTTCCGGCTGGTCCCGTGCGTCACTCCGCGCACCGCGCGGCGGCCGGAGCGGTCAGAACAGGACGCTCATGAACGCGCCGACTTCCTCGAAGCCCACGCGCCGGTACGCGGCCCGGGCCGCGGTGTTGTAGTCGTTGACGTAGAGGCTGACCACGGGCGACACCTCGGTCAGCGCGTACCTGAGCACCGCCGCCATCCCGGTCTCGGACAGGCCGCGGCCGCGGTGTTCGGGAGCGACCCAGACGCCCTGGATCTGGCAGGCGCGGGTGGTGGCGGCGCCGATCTCCGCCTTGAAGACGACCCGGCCGTTCTCGATCCGGGCGAAGGAGCGCCCCGAGCCGACGAGCTCGGCGACGCGCGCCTGGTAGAGCAGCCCGCCGTCGCCCGCCATCGGCGAGATCCCGACCTCCTCGGTGAACATGGCCACGCACGCGGGCATGATCACGTCCATCTCGTCCTTGCGGATGCGGCGGACGAGCGGGTCGGCGGCGATGTCCGCGGGCATGGACCGGGTCTGCATCAGCGGCTGGTGGGCGCGGACCTCGCGGGCCGGGCCCCAATGGGCTTCGAGGAGCGACCACAGCTCGGCGGTGGCGTCGGCGGGGCCGACGATGGAGGAGCAGCGGCGGCCGGCGCGGCGGGCGCGTTCGGCGAAGGCCCGCACGGCCTCGGGTCCCGCGCAGACGGGGACGAGGTTGGCCCCGGCGTAGCAGAGGGATTCGAGACGGCCGCCCGCGTACCAGCCCCACATCTCGCCGCCGAGCCGCCAGGGGTCGAGCCCGGCGACCTGGACACGGGCGGTGACGAAGGCGTTGGCGACGGGATCGCGGTCGAGGACGGCGAGCGCGTCGTCCAGTTCGCCGGGCTCCAGGACCTTGGTGGTGGTCGTCGTCAACACGTGTCGGAATGCCTCACCGTCGCGGGCCGGAGGCCATGGGAACAGGTCTTGGAACTGTACCTCTCTGGTACCCCGTACACCTCCCCTGCCCGCCCTCTGCCGTTCGAGGACCGCCCGGGACGCGCTGTGCCCCGCTCCGGGGAGCGGGGCACAGGGGTGACGACGGCGGGACGGGCTCAGCCGCTGACGCTGATCTCGGGCTCGCCGGAGGCGACGCCGTCCTGGCGCATCTGCTCGGCGATCTTGAGGGCTTCCTCGATGAGGGTCTCCACGATCTTGGACTCGGGGACGGTCTTGATGACCTCGCCCTTGACGAAGATCTGGCCCTTGCCGTTGCCGGAGGCGACGCCGAGGTCTGCCTCGCGGGCCTCGCCGGGGCCGTTGACGACGCAGCCCATGACGGCGACGCGCAGCGGGACCTCCATGCCCTCCAGGCCGGCGGTCACCTCTTCGGCGAGCTTGTAGACGTCGACCTGGGCGCGGCCGCAGGACGGGCAGGAGACGATCTCCAGGCGGCGCTGGCGCAGGCCGAGCGACTCCAGGATCTGCATGCCGACCTTGATCTCCTCGGCCGGCGGGGCGGAGAGGGAGACGCGGATGGTGTCGCCGATGCCCTCGGAGAGCAGGGCGCCGAAGGCCACGGCGGACTTGATGGTGCCCTGGAAGGCGGGGCCCGCCTCGGTGACGCCGAGGTGGAGGGGGTAGTCGCACTGGGCGGCCAGCTGCCGGTAGGCGTTGACCATGACGACCGGGTCGTTGTGCTTGACCGAGATCTTGAT